>JAKSRU010000001.1 GCA_024403475.1 Lachnospiraceae bacterium
TCTTACTTCTTTATCCATTGAAATTTCCTTACTAAATTTTATTCTGTTTTATAAATCAATTTATAAATAACAAAAAATAAATATTAATTAAAATTGTTGTATCAATTTATATCAATTATTATGTCAAAAAACTATACCTTATGCTCATGTGAGAATAAATGATTCTGACAGTATTCATAAGCACCGTTACATTTACTGCAGAATCTGAACTCAAGATTTGGATTATCCTGTTCACTCTGACCGCAAACAGCACACTTATGCTTGGTAATACCTGCTCCTCTCATACGTGCTCCGGGAGTTTCAGGAGATCTCTGCGAATAGAAACTCTTATTCTGTGTGGTATTTCTGCTGTTTGCATAATTTGCCCCTGCATTATATTCTCTCTGGAATTTTGCTCTTCTGGCTGCCTGTTTGGGATTAAACCTTTTAAGATTAATAAGCCAAAAAGCAAAAATATTAATAATTGCAGCAGTTACGGCACAGATAAGCATCAAACCATCTATATAGCCATAGGCAAAATAGTAAATTCCTCTTCCTAAATCATATAAGAAATATACTCCATCGATTATGCCAAGCCATTTCATCTTAACCGGAATAAAGAACATAAATCTAACCATTGCATCCGGAAAAGTCAAAGCGAATCCCAAGTAAATACTCATGTTAATATAGTAAGTACTAAAATAGAGCCATGTACTGCTATAACCATACGAATAAATCTTTATAAAGTTATCAAACGATATTGGCATTTGATGATTTATATAGAAATACAGTATAAAAGTTGCTGCAAATGCACTTAATACCGTCAAAAGGATACCACCAAATATGTATACATTATACTTAAAGGTACCCCAGGTTCTCTCAAGAACTGTACCAATAGAAAAACAGCAATACATCATCAATACAAGAAATAGAATTCCCTGTATTCCGGCATAGCCGCGAGGCGGTATAATAACCCAACTGATGATTCTCCAAACCTGTCCTTGAAGAATTAACGTAGGATCAAGTGTAAGAAAGCTTGTAAAATCAATACCTCTGACAGTACTGATAAGCTGAACAACATATCCGATAAAGTATCCGGCCATTAAATACAGCGTAAGATTTTTAATCGCATATTTTCCAATTTTATTTTCTAATTTACTCATATATATCTCACTTAATTATTATTTGTAAAAAAACCTAAAGTTCTACAAATAGTCATTCTAACATCTATATCATAATTCGTAAACTTACTAACCGTTTATTTAGAAAAAATTAAGCACTAAACATCTATATTTAGTATGTTTTCATTTGCCAAATAATACCCTTCTAAATTATAATAGGAAAATGTATAACTATGAAATATAGTATTTAGGAGTAATTCATGGAAGATAAATTAATTACTGCATCTTTAGGTATTGATATAGGTTCAACAACCATAAAGATTGCAATACTTGATGAAAATAACACTATTCTTTTTTCAGATTACAGAAGACATTTTGCAAATATCAGAGAAACTCTTTCAGATTTATTGTCAGATGCTCTCAAAGTAACCGGCAATATGCTTCTGCATCCTATGATTACAGGCTCCGGCGGACTCACTCTCGCTAAGCATCTCGGCATCCCCTTTAACCAGGAGGTTATTGCTGTTTCCACTGCATTATCTACTTTTGCACCAAAAACTGATGTAGCCATAGAGCTTGGCGGTGAAGATGCAAAGATTATATACTTCGAGGACGGTAATGTTGAGCAGCGTATGAACGGCATATGCGCAGGCGGTACGGGCTCATTTATAGACCAGATGGCTTCTCTTCTTCAGACAGATGCTACCGGGCTTAATGAATACGCCAAGAATTATCAGTCTTTATATACCATCGCAGCAAGATGCGGTGTATTTGCAAAAACTGATATTCAGCCTCTTATCAATGAGGGTGCAACCAGTGAAGACCTTGCTGCTTCAATCTTCCAGGCAGTAGTAAACCAGACCATTTCGGGACTCGCATGCGGTAAACCTATCAGAGGACACATTGCATTTTTAGGCGGACCTCTTCACTTCCTCGACCAATTAAAAGCTGCCTTTATCCGTACACTTAAGCTCGATGACGAGCATATAATAGATACACCCAATTCGCACTTATTTGCTGCAATAGGTTCGGCACTTAATTCAGAAGAAAAAACTGCTTATACACTTGAAGAAATGGTAGAAAAATTAGCTTCTGACATCAAGATGGAGTTCGAGGTTCAGAGAATGGATCCTCTGTTTGAGAATCGCGAGGCATTTGCTTCCTTTGAAGCCCGTCATGCCAAGGCCGAGGTGGTTAAATATGATTTAGTAAACTATTCAGGTAACATATTTTTTGGTATAGATGCCGGTTCAACCACTACTAAGATTGCATTGGTAGGTGAAAAGGGTGAATTACTTTATTCCTTCTATTCGAACAATAACGGTTCACCTCTTAAAACCGCTATAAGTGCTATTGAGGACATCAAGTCTAAGCTACCCGCCACTGCTAAAATTGTGCGTTCATGTTCTACCGGCTATGGTGAAGCGCTCCTCAAATCTGCCTTTTTGCTTGATGACGGTGAAGTAGAGACTATTGCTCATTACAAGGCAGCAGCCTTCTTTAATCCAAACGTAGACTGTATCCTTGACATCGGCGGCCAGGATATGAAATGCATCAAGATTAAAAATGGTGCCGTTGAATCAGTACAGTTAAATGAAGCCTGCTCATCAGGTTGCGGTTCATTTATTGAAACCTTTGCTAAATCTCTTAATTTCAGTGTTAAAGATTTCGCTAAAGAAGCTCTATTTGCGGAGCATCCCATCGATCTCGGTACTCGTTGTACCGTATTTATGAATTCAAGAGTTAAGCAGGCCCAGAAGGAAGGTGCTTCCGTAGCAGATATCTCAGCAGGTCTTGCATACTCTGTTATTAAAAATGCTCTATTTAAGGTAATAAAGGTATCAAACGCTTCAGAGCTTGGTAAAAATATAGTTGTTCAGGGCGGTACCTTCTATAACAACGCTGTACTCAGAGCCTTTGAAAAAACAGCAGGTTGTGAAGCAATCAGACCTGATATTGCAGGAATAATGGGTGCCTTTGGTTGTGCTCTTATTGCAAGAGAGCGATTTACTGAAGATTATCAGACCACTATGCTTTCACTTGACGACATCATCGCGCTTGAATATCAGACAAGCATGACAAGATGTAAAGGTTGTAACAACAGCTGTCGTCTTACAATCAACAGATTCTCAGGTGGACGCCAGTTTGTTACCGGTAACCGTTGCGAACGCGGAATCGGTGGCAAAAAGAATCCTACAGGTGTACCCAATCTTGTAGAATACAAGCTTCAAAGAGTATTTGATTATACTCCTCTTCCCGAGAGTGAGGCTAAGCGTGGCACTGTCGGTATTCCCAGAGTACTCAATATGTATGAGAATTATCCATTCTGGCATACCTTCTTTACCAAGCTCGGATACAGAGTAGTATTATCTCCCATCTCAACCAGAGCAACATACGAAATGGGAATAGAATCAATTCCTTCCGAATCAATCTGTTATCCTGCAAAGCTTGCACATGGACATATCGCTTGGTTAATCAAGCAGAATGTAGATATGATTTTCTATCCTTCTGTATTTCTTGAAAGACTTGAGGATGAAACAAGCTTTAACAACTACAATTGTCCGGTTGTCGGTTCAAACAGTGAAAATATTAAAAATAACGTTGAAGAAATCACTGCCGGTCAGGTTAAATACAGAAATCCATTCATGTCATTCAGAAGTGAGGAATCTATTGCACAGGTACTGGTAAGAGAATTCGCTTCTATTCCAAGTTCTGAAGTAAAGTCTGCTATTCATGAAGCATGGCTTGAGCTTGCCAAGGCAAGAAAGGATATGCAAAAAAAGGGCGAGGAAACCATCAAGTACCTCGAAGAAACCGGAAAACACGGTATCGTACTGGCCGGACGCCCTTATCATATAGATCCCGAAATTAATCACGGTATTCCTGAGTTAATCACTTCCTATGATATGGCCGTACTTACAGAGGATTCAATTTCGCATCTTGCCTCTCCCGACAGACCTCTTATCGTAGCTGATCAGTGGACCTATCATTCTAGACTATATGCAGCAGCAACCTATGTAAAAGGTACTGACAATCTTGATTTGATTCAGCTCAACTCATTTGGTTGCGGTCTTGATGCCGTAACAGTTGATCAGATGAATGATATTCTTTCAGGCTCGGACAAGATTTACACCTGCCTGAAAATTGATGAGGTAAACAACCTCGGAGCTGCAAGAATCCGTATACGTTCATTAATATCAGCATTACAGGAAAGAGAACGTACCGGCAAGCATGCTACAAGACGCGACGGTTCATATCACAAGGTTGAGTTTACTAAGGAGATGAAGGATACCTATACCATACTTTGTCCTCAGCTCTCTCCTGTTCACTTTGATATGTTCGGTACTGCATTCCAGGCTGTAGGCTTTAACTTCAAGGTACTTGGAAATGCTAATAAATCTGCAATAGATACAGGCCTCAAATATATAAACAATGATGCCTGCTATCCGTCAATTATGATGGCAGGACAGCTCATTCAGGCTCTTGAGTCAGGCGAATACGATGTCAATAAAACTGCTATCATAATGAGCCAGACAGGCGGTTGCTGTCGTGCAACCAACTACATTGCCTTCATCAGACGTGCTCTTAAAAAAGCCGGCTTTGAGCAGGTACCTGTTATATCACTCAGCGCAGGTGGAATCGAACATCACGAAGGCTTTAAGATTGACAGTCACCTTCTCATCCGTATGGGTGTTGCATTTATATACGGCGATTTATTTATGAAGTGTATTTACAGAATGCGTCCCTACGAATTAGAAAAGGGAGCATGCGACAAGCTTCATGCGGAATGGCTTGAGAAATGTCGTGCTATGATGATGAAGAAACACTTCAGTTGGTCTACCTTCAGAAAGTATTGCAGACAAATTGTTGAAGACTTTGACAATATTCCTATTGATGAAAATCTCAAGAAACCCAGAGTTGGTATTGTCGGAGAGATTCTTATGAAGTTTGCTCCTTCAGGAAATAACTTCATGGTAGAACAATTAGAAAAGGAAGGTTGCGAGGCTGTTGTACCGGGATTTGTAGATTTCCTTGATTTCTTCCTCTATAACCGTATATACAAGACAGATAATTACGGAATGCCTATGAAGAAAAAGATACTTGGTAAGTTAGGTATCTGGGCTGTAGACAACATTCTCAGAGGTTCAGGAGAAAAAGCACTCAAAAAGAGTAAACACTTTGAGCCTGCAACTAATATATATGAAATTGCCAAGCTTGCCAGCAAGATAGTAAGTCTCGGTAACCAGGCCGGTGAAGGATGGCTTCTGACAGGTGAAATGATGGAGCTTCTCCACAATGGTGTACCTAATCTCGTTGTAGTTCAGCCCTTTGGTTGTCTTCCCAACCACATTGTCGGTAAAGGACCCATCAAAGCTGTACGTAAAGCTAATCCCGGAAGTAACATCGTAGCCATCGATTTCGATCCCGGTGCATCTGAGGTTAACCAGCTCAACAGACTTAAGCTTATGCTGAGCAGTGCATTTAAGAAGCTTCAATAGAAAAAACACTCAAACAAAAAATGCTTCCCAAACGGGAAGCATTTTTATTAGCCATAACTTATTAAACAAATCAATTTATTCGATTTCAGAAGCTCTCTTAAGGGCATCATCAATATGTGCACAGAAGTTCTCTTCACCAACCATCTTGGTAAATCCGCTCTTCTTCATAGTCTTCATAGGCTGCTCATTTACATGTGAGAATACAATCTGTACATTGTTTTCCTTGCACTTCTCAACCAACTGCTCTAGAGAATGAAGTGCTGTTGCATCAAGCGCAGGCACCGCTCTCATTCTGATAATAAGAACCTTGGTAAAGTCCTTAATAGTAATATCAGTTATTCTGTCTGCAGCACCGAAGAACATAGGACCGCTAATTTCATATACACGAACATGCTTAGGTACATTTTTAAGCTCAATACTGTCAGGATCAGTTTCAGGATCGTAATACTGCCAGCCCTTTACCGAAGACTCATCAGCCATTCTCTTCATGAGAAGTACACAAGCAAGAACCATACCTACTGCTATAGCTACAACAAGGTCAAATACAACAGTGAGTACAAAGGTAGTTACCAAAACAAGTATATCACTCTTAGGTGAGGTCTTTACCAGATGAGCAAAGGTCTTCCAGCCTGACATATTATATGCAACCTGGAAAAGAATTGCAGCTATTGTAGGCATAGGAATAAGTGCTGCATAGGGCATCAAAAACATTAATACGATGAACAAAGTAATTGCATGAATGATACCTGCAATAGGTGTACGTCCACCGTTCTTGATATTGGCAGCAGTTCTTGCGATAGCACCTGTTGCAGGAATACCACCAAACATAGCAGAACCCACATTACCAACACCCTGTGCAACAAGCTCCTGATTAGGTCTGTGATGAGAATTAATCATAGAGTCTGAAACTACACATGAAAGCAAAGACTCAATTGCTGCAAGTATAGCAATTGTAAATGCATCACCTACTACTGCTCTGATCTTAGCAAATGTAATTGTAGGGAATGACAGATCGGGAAGTCCCTTAAGCGCATCTGCGCCGCCCTCTGCAATATCAGCAATAGTCTTAACAGAATCCCAGTGAAGAAGCTTAATCATAGCTACACCTGCAACAACTGCAAGAAGTGATGCGGGCACCTTCTGACCAACCTTAGGAATCATAGGCCAGAACACAAGAATTGCAAGGCTTACGCAGCCTACAATAAGTGCCTGATAGTTAAAGGTGCTGGAAAAAGTAAAGATATTCTTGACCTTATCAATTGTCTCAATATTCTCAGTTCCGGGAGCATAGCTAAGACCAAGAAAATCCTTAACCTGTCCGACGAAAAGAGTAATTGCAATACCGGCAGTAAATCCGGTAGTAATAGTATAAGGAATGAACTTTATAAGGCTGCCAAGTTTAAATACTCCCATCAAAACAAGAATAATACCGGCCATTATGGTTGCAATCTTAAGAGCTTCAAATCCCATTGCATAATTGAACTCTCCGTTTGCATCGATACCATTCTTAGCCACAATACCGGCAACTATAGTTGCAAATGCAGCTGTGGGACCTGCAATCTGAACACGGCTACCACCAAGAAAAGAAATAAGAAATCCGGCAGCTACAGCAGTATAAATACCACATTGAGGCTGTACTCCCGATGCAATAGCAAGCGCGATTGACAATGGAAGTGCAATAATTGCAACGATAATTCCGGCAATCAAATCTTTTCCAAACTGACCGAAGCTATAATTCTTCATATTTGAAAACAGCATCGGCTTAAACTGATTCTTTTTGTTCATCTCTTTTTCTCCGCAAAATCATAGATAATCTATATTTAGTATATTACGCAACTTAAAATTATATTCTTATAAGTTTTCTATTACAACTGAATAAATAAACAATCTATATACAAAGTAAACGACTTAATTATTAATATTTCATAAAATAAAAACCTCATTCTGTCATCAACTGACAAAATAAGGTTTTTAAGTAATAATTTTCTAGAATACTTCAAGCTCTTCATAATACGGATCGCTATGATAAATCATTGAATATATTAATTCACCGGCCGCATTATATGAACGACATCTTTCACATCGTCCCCAGTCATAATAAGTATAATTATTTACATTATATTGCTGCAACTCACCCTCAGAATTATAAAAAGCCTCTACTGCAAAATCAGAAGTAGAGCTCAAAATAATATAACTGTAATAATTGATTTCTCCCTTAATATATTCAACTTCAAGAATCACATCATCCTTGTAGCTTCTTATCATAATTCTGTCTTCATCAGGAAATTCCGAACGTACAGACCACTGTTGAGAACAATACTCATTGGAATAACGATCATAAGCATCTCGCATTACCCAATAAAAATTACCGATTTCTGAAGAAGTATAATAGTCATACTCCGGGACTAAATCCATCGGAATATTCCAATCAACACTCATTGGAATCGAAAAATCAATTAATATCTCTGATTCAATTATAGGCGAATCATGATCATAAACACCATCATACTCTGCATGCCCATGATCATATTCGAAAACTGCTGATGTGATACTGTTTGAGTTAATTGATGAATAATAATCATCATCTGAATCATTATCATCTGCATTATTATCATCAGATGATGCAGCTTCATCAAAATCATCTGATTTATTATGATTATCACTGGTATCAACCGAATTAATAATCTCGCCATCCGAAACCATCTTTATAAGCTTCAACGGACTTATATAAACAAACAAAAAGACTGCTCCGACAATTACAGTAATTGACGCTAACACAATCAATACAACCACCAACGTCTTTTTACTCTTTTTATCCTGCAAATTCATCCCCTCCTAAATTTACAGATTCATCAACCAAGGTCATATGGAGTGAGCTGATATACGTAATAATTAAGCCAGTTAGAATAGAAATTATTACTGTGTGATCTCCAAGATAACAAAGGCTTCTTTTCCGGGTCATCGTCCGGGAAATAATTGTAAGGAACCTGAATATTCAATCCCTTATTCTTATCTCTTACATACTCATTTCTAAGTGTATATCTGTCATACTCCGGATGACCGGTAACAAATATTTTCTTACCGTTTTCAGCCAGTGCAAGAAATACTCCCGCATCTTCACTCTCAGCAACAATAGTAAGCTCCTTACAAGCATGAAGTTCAGCTGAAGGAGTTTCAGTATGTCTGCTGTGAGGTGCAAGAAACTCGTCATCAAAACCTCTGACAAGAGGAATCTTTCTGTTATTAACCTTATGATTATAGATTCCGAAAAGCTTCTGCGGCAGAAGGCTCTTATTAATACCGTAATATTTATAAAAACCGGCCTGTGCTCCCCAGCATATATGAAGAGTCGATGTGACATTAGTTTCAGCCCAGTCCATAATACTGCAAACCTCTTCCCAATAATCAACCTCTTCGAAAGTAATATCCTCAACAGGAGCTCCTGTAATAATAAGTCCGTCAAACTTCTGATCCTTAATATCATCAAAGGTTACATAGAACTTATTAAGATGATTAGCAGGAGTATTGAGTGATACATGAGTCTTAGTATTCATAAATGTAACATCAACCTGTAAGGGAGTATTTGAAAGCGCTCTTAAAAGCTGAAGCTCTGTATCCTGCTTAACCGGCATGTTATTAAGAATAAGTACCTTCAAAGGTCTTATATCCTGATGCGCTGCACGGTTCTCATCCATTACAAATATATTTTCATTTTCGAGTATTTCCTTTGCAGGAAGCTCACTCTGTACTTTAATTGGCATTATTCTACCTCTTATAAATATGATAATTACTTAAATATAATGCTTTTCACAATATATTTCAAATAACACAATGAAAAATACTAATTTTCTAAATATTTTTCAATAAATTCATCCTCTGTAATAACCGGCACTCCCAGGCTTTGAGCAGTCTTATTTTTGGTTGATGATGATGTATTATCGTTATTAATAAGGCAAGTGGTTTTTCCTGTTACAGAACCTGTAACCTTACCGCCCTTACTCTCGATTAATTCCTTAATATCATTTCTGCTTGCAAAAGAATGAAGACTTCCGGTAACAACGAACACAAGTCCTTCAAGCTTTTTGCTGTCAGCCGTCACAACCGGCTTTTCTATTTCAAGACAAGAAATCAATCTGTCAAGCTTCTCAACATTTGATGCATCAGCAAAATATCTCACAATATTTTCTGCCATTACATCACCTATTTTATCTATCTGTGCAAGATCTGAAGCTTCAGCCGCTTTGATTTTTTCTATATCATAATCATATGCTTTACTGATAAGTTTAGCATTTGCAGAACCGATACCAGCTATACCAAGTCCGAATATAACTCTGGGTAAGGTGGTTTTTCTCGATTCATTAATGGCTGCAATCATATTCTCATAGGATTTTTCACCAAAGCCCTCGAATGCCACGATACGTTCCTTGAATCTTTCAAGATTATATAAATCTGAATATTCATGGATAAAACCGCAATCAATCAGCTTCTCAAGCGTTGCCTCAGATAAACCATCTATATTAAGTGCTTCTCTGCTGACAAACTGAGCAAAAGACTTAATCTGCTTTGCAGGGCATTCATCATTTACACAATTAAGTGTCTGTGCCTCGTTAACAGCCTTAATTACCGTTTCTCTACCGCACACAGGACATACCTTAGGAATAACAACATTACCTGAGCCAGTAAGGTTCTCAGATATCTGAGGAATAATCATATTAGCCTTATAGACACGAATTCTGTCACCGATACCAAGCTTAAGCTCACGTACAATGCTAACATTGTGAACAGATGCCCTGGTAACTGTAGTACCTTCAAGCTCAACCGGATCAAATATAGCAACCGGGTTTATCAAACCTGTTCTGCTGGCACTCCATTCAATTTCTCTAAGTATTGTTTCTGCAGTTTCATCTGCCCACTTAAATGCTATTGAATGTCTGGGGAACTTAGCAGTTCTGCCTAATGAAGCACCATACGCAATGTCCTCATAAGTCAGTACCAATCCGTCAGAAGGTATATCATATTCCTCAATAGCCTTAGCAAAATACTCTATCGCTTCAAGAATATTATCTTCATTAACATTCTTTCTTTGTACAACCTCAAAACCTTGTTCTTCTAAAAACTTAAAGCTGTTACTTCTCGAATTTTTCAAATCGTAATCTTTTCCATTTTCAATAGCCGATACAAGATTAAAAGCTACAAATCTGACGTTTCTCTTAGCAGTAACCTCATTGTTTAACTGTCTTACAGAGCCACTGCAAAGGTTTCTCGGATTCTTATATTTTTCAGCCTCTGAATCAATAGAAGCATTAATCCTTTCAAAATCAGAATAGCTGATTACCGCCTCACCGCGAAGAACTAATTCTCCCTTAAAAGCTATCTCCAAAGGAATATTTTTAAACACTCTTGCATTAGGAGTTATTACCTCTCCTATTTCACCGTTACCTCTTGTAACAGCTTTTATAAGCTTACCTTCATTATAGGTTAATACAATAGTAAGTCCGTCAAGCTTCCAGGATAAAATACCGTCATGCCCATTTAACCATGCTCTTAACTCTTCTCGGCTCTTGGTTTTATCAAGCGAAAGCATCGGCGATGCATGACTTTCCTTAGGGAGCTCAGCAACAGCAGCATATCCTACATTAACAGTAGGACTGCCGGACATAGTAATACCTGTTTCCTTTTCAAGCTCAACAAGTTCATCATACAATTTATCATACTCATAGTTACTCATTATCTCGGTATCCTTGGCATAATATGCCTCCGATGCCTTGTTAAGGAGTTCTACAAGCTCTTTCATTCTATTTGATTTACTATCACTCATATTTATCACCAGCCACTTTTATGAAGACCTAAAACTAAAAGACTTATTGCTAATTTAAGGCTTCTCTTAAAGAACATATCTCAGCCTCATCCAATTCTCTAAACTGACCGGGCTTTAGCTTGTCCAATAACACATTTACAACTCTCACTCTTTTAAGACTTAACACCTTACAGTTACATGCCTGACACATACGTCTGATTTGACGATTAAGTCCTTGTGAAATGATTATCTCAAAGGTATAATCCGATAGCTTCTTAACCTTTGCCGGTCTCGTTGTTACATCAAGCTCCTTAAGGAAAACACCCTTTTCAAATCTTGTAAGCATATCTTCAGATATTTTTTTATCAACCCTTACAATATATTCCTTTTCATGCGCATTAGCTCCACGCATCATCTTATCAATAAGCTCACCATCATTTGTAAGCAATAGTAAGCCCTCTGATTCTTTATCAAGTCTTCCTGCATACGTTACCCTTACAGGATACTTAACTATGTCATTAATAACCGCTTCAGCATGCGGATCTCTCTCTGTACAGGTGATACCAACAGGCTTGTAAAAGGCTAACACAACCTTTTTATCAGGGCCTGACAGTACTTTACCGTTTACAGATATTGTTTCAGAGCCGTCAACCTTTTGACCGGACGAAGCAAGCTGTCCGTTAACAAATACTTTTCCCTCATCAATCAGCTTATCAGCATCTCGTCTGGAACATATACCGCAGGAAGCTATATACTTGTTAATTCTAATGGGCTCATTCATCTTATTCAAAATACTGCTCCAACAGTTCTATGTTACCGAAAGCAGGCACTCCTGCTCCTTCTTCTATGCCTCTTTTGGCCATTTTATCCGCAAGCTCATTATATTTAACACCGGTATGGCCTTCTACCTTATGAAATCTGATATCAATTGTCGATCCCCAGGAACGCATAGCTTGTGAATACTTCTGTGTAAGGTCATTTTTAGCCTTCCATCCACCGGTTACCCACATCTCAATACCACTGTAGTCATAATAAATATCAATAGCAGAAAAGCCACTCGCTCTTGCACACTGAACTGCATACATAGCTCCAAGCATTTCTCCGGTAACATTTCTCTGTTTTAGCGATTCAGGATTATCTCCGTTGCCAAAAGCAGTAAATATTCTATTATCTTCGAGAATAAATACGCATCCGAATGCATATTTTCGAGCTGCATCACTGTAGCTTCCATCTACATAAGCAACAACTTTGTTTCCTGCCATTTTCCATCCTCAATTAAGTACTACTGTGCCTTCTTAACAGCTTCTGTATAACTGTTGTTCTCCATAACATAAATATTATAAAGAGCAATATGGTCATATACCTCCTGCCAAGCAGAAGCACCATGACCGGTAACGCAAACATAATCCTTACCGTCATCGCCCATCATATAGCTTACAGCACAATTACCTGACTGATTTACAAAACCGGTCTTTGCAGCACAGACATAACCACCTGTTACAAAATCCTCAATTCGTCTGAGGAAAAGATTAGAAATCGTAATACCTTCAGGATTTTCAGTAGTAGCTGAAGTAGTGTACTTTCTTGCTGCCATAACCTCCTGAAGGAAGCTGTCACTTAGTGTTGCCGCCATTATTACAGCAATATCATAACAGGTTGAGTAATTATCATCAGTGTATATACCTACACAATTACTGAAATGTGTTGTCTCAGATATTCCCAATGCTTCACAATTTTCATTCATCAAATCAACAAAAGCTTCATGCGAACCGGCTACGTAAACAGCAAGCATATATGCTGCATCAGCTCCGGACTTAAGAATAGTACCGTAGAACAAATCTCTGATAGTTACACGCTCGCCAACAGAGAAATTAACAGCCGAGCATCCGTGCGAAAAAGCATAATCTGTAGCATCCTGCGTAATCTCAATATAATTATCAAGTTCATCATCGGATATATACTGTTTTGCAGTCAAAACCGTCATCACCTTTGTCATTGAAGCAGGATACATTCTTGCATAGCCCTGCATAGAAGCAAGGATGTTCTTATCATTAACATCAATAACAATAGCATACTGGCTGTAAAAGCCTGAAAAAGTAACTGATGAAGTTGAACCGTTTTCAGTATATGAATAATCTGCTGCATCAAAGGTATACAAACGCTGCTTACCGAATGAATTGAAAACAGCATTATTATCCACTGTATCAGGTACAACTTCTTCCGGCACAGTTACATCTGTGTCTGTAGGTATAAGTGTCTGTTGATCAGCAACATCCTGATTATTATTTTCTGAATTATTCTTTTTAACGGCACATGATATAGTGTTTACAAGAATAACAATTATTGCCACAACAAGAATAACGCCAATTCCACCTACAAATAATTTGCGGTAAAGCAACTGACGTTTTTTCTCTGCTTCGACGCGGGCCTGTCTGGCCGCGCGCCGTTTTTCATATTCATCATCTGAAAAATAATTAATCTCTTCAATAAGATCTTTTACATTATCACTCATGAATCACATCTGATCTGCAGCTCTTCCCAGCGGCGATCAACCTCCTGCTGGAATGCCTCAAGCAAATACTCGTTACCGGGCTTAAAAAGATGCTTAAAGCGTCCCTGTTTCTTAAGGAAGTCCTCAAGTGGAAGCTTATTCTTGGGTCTGTAATTCAAAATCCATTTACCCTCTGCAACCTCAAACAAAGGCCAATAGCAGGTTTCAACAGCAAGCTTGCAAATCTCCGGAAGATCGGGAGTATCATATCTCCAACCTCTGGGACAAGGAGCAAGAATATTAAGGAATGCTGCTCCGGGAGTATAAATAGCCTTCTCGGACTTGGTATAAAGATCCTTAAGATTAGACACCATTGTCGTCTGAGCTACATAAGGAATATTATGAGCAGCTATTATTGAAGCAAGATCCTTTCTTGACTGAGGCTTACCATTTGAACAAGTTCCTGAAGGAGTTGTGGTTGTATCAGCATACTGAGGAGTAGCTGATGAACGCTGGATACCGGTGTTCATATATGCACCGTTGTCGTAGCATACATAGACCATATCATGTCCACGCTCCATAGCTCCGGAAAGTGACTGAAGTCCGATATCATATGTACCACCGTCACCACCGAAGGTGATGAACTTATAATTGTCGCTAATCTTTCCTCTCTTCTTAAGCGCATTATATGCAGTTTCAACACCTGAAAGAGTAGCACCTGCACACTCAAACGCTGTATGAATATAGCTGTCCTGATATGCAGTATAAGGATATGTATAGGTAGATACTTCGAGACAGCCGGTTGCATTACCTATAACTGCATGGTCTCCGGGATGAAGAGCCTTAAGTACATTTCTAACTGCGATTGTACCGCCACAACCGGCGCACATTCTATGTCCGGGAGCAAGTCTTTCCTCACGCTCCTGAATTTCTTTAAAGTTAAATACACTCTGTTCCATTATATTAATTCCTCATTAATCTCTAAGTCCAAGGTAAGGATACTGATCATACTTTATTTCACCGGCAGCAAGCTTCTGAAGATTCTCATATACACCAACAATATCTTCAACCTTTACATCCCTGCCTGAAAGTCCGTACATGATATTAACAGTCTCTGCGGTGCACTTTTCACGATACATAGCAGCTCCAAGTTCAGCGCCAATAGGTCCGCCGTTACCGCTATAGCTCTCAGATCTGTCCATAAGTGCAACTGCCTTACAGTTTTTAAGTGCCTTAGCAAATTCCTCGCCGGGGAAAGGTCTGAATACACGAATTTTTAATAATCCCGCCTTAACACCCTGCTCACGAAGCTTATCAACAGCATCCTTAATAGTACCGCATACAGAACCAATCGCAACTATTGCATACTCGGCATCCTCTAACTGATATCCTTCATAGAAGCCATACTTCTGTCCGGTTATAGCCTCAAATTCTTTTGCGACATCAAGAATCACCTGCTTAGCATTAATCATCGCCTCAGCATGTGCCTTCTTCGACTCCATGCAATAATTAGATACAGCATAAGGTCCGATAGCCATAGGCTCGTTATGCTTGAGCAAATAATGCTCAGGCTCATACTCACCAACAAACTTTTTGATAGGCTCATCATCCCAAAGTGTGATGTTCTGCACAGCATGTGAGGTAATAAATCCATCCTGACAAATCATAACAGGAAGATGCACTCCCTTTGCTTCAGCAATTCTGTGTGCCTGAAGGAAATTATCATAAACCTCCTGATTTGACTCAGCATAAATCTGAATCCATCCGGAATCTCTTGCACCCATTGAATCTGAATGCTCAGCATTGATGTTCAAAGGACCGGTAAGTCCTCTGTTAACAAGTGCCATAACAATAGGCAATCTTGAGGAAGCTGCACAATAGAGCATCTCCCACATAAGTGCCATACCTGCTGAAGAAGTTGCAGTTATTGTTCTGGCTCCGGCTGCCTCGGCACCCATAGCAGCGCTCATAGCACTGTGCTCGCTCTCAACAGGAATGAATTCTGTATCTATCTCTCCGTTTGCAATCATACTTGCAACAAACTGAGGAATCTCTGTAGACGGTGTGATAGGGAAAGCCGGCATTACATCAGGATTAATCTGCTTTATAGCATGTCCTATGGCCTCATTTCCCGACATTCTTGTCTTAGTAGGCATATCTCTTAGTCCTCCATTCTAATTGCATTGAAGGGGCATGCCTTTACACAAATGCCACAACCTTTGCAATGATCATAATCAAAATCAAGTCTCTTACCATCCTTAACGGGAATACAGCTGTCAGGACAATACGGAACACATAATAAGCACTGCTTACACTTTTCATTGTCGAGAATAGGAGTCTGTGTTCTCCACTCTCCGGTCATGAAATCTCTTGAAGTAGCAGGTTCATAAACAGCAAGTCCTTCTGTAAGGTCCTGCCATCTGGTCTGTTCATTTATTTCAGATGCTTTTAACGCCATGTCTGTACCTCCTCAATAGCCATAGTAAGCGCCTTGAGATTTCCCTCAAGCACTTCAGGCTTTCTTGCAAACTTATGCTCAAGTGATGTCTTCATTTCACGTAAGAAAACATCAATTTCCATTACTCCGCTGATTTTTACCATAGCGGCAAGCATAGGAGTATTGGGGAAATACTTACCAAGCGTAGCAATACTTACCTTTCTTGCATCCAATGCATATACCTTACCGGAATAATCACCGAGAAGAGGCAAAATCTCCTCTTTACTCTTCTGTGTATTAATAAGAATTCCGCCTTCAGACTTAAGTCCACCGGTAACATTTACTGAGCTAAGCAATGTATCATCAACAACAGCTACATAATCAGGCTCATAAATGTTTGAATGAACACGAATCTCATTATCACTGATTCTGTCATAAGCTGTAATGGGTGCACCCATACGCTCCGGACCGTACTCAGGGAAGCCTTGAACCTGCTTTCCTGCCTGAAACGCAACATCTGCAAGCAAAAGAGCTGCAGTTTTGGCACCCTGTCCACCGCGACCATGCCATCTGATTTCTGTCAAATTACTCATTTTTCCATTCCTCATTACTAATATTATTATCCCTTACGGAACCAGTTCTTTTAATTATCCTTATCAGAATCTTCTAAAACCTCTTCAGTATTCTCCGGCAAAATGATTTGAACGTTTTCGATTCTGTTCTGTTCCATTCCGACAACCTTAAGAGTAATACCATTATCAAGTACAACCTCCTCGTCGTTTTCAGGAAGTCTGTCGAGTTTTTCTATAATTATGCCACCAACCGAATCATAATCCTCGCTCTTAATATCTGTTTCGAGCAGATCATTCAAGTCATCAAGATTCATAGTAGCATCTACAACATAAGTATTATCATCTACTTTTTCAAGCAGGTCTTCTTCATCCTCATCATACTCATCTCGGATTTCACCTACGATTTCTTCAAGCAAATCCTCAAGTGTGATCATTCCGACAGTGTCTCCATATTCATTTAATACAAATGATATATTGGAGCCTCCGTCCTTCATCTCTTCCAACAAATCCGAAGTCTTCTTATGCTCATGTGTAAAAATGCAATCACGAATATAATCTCTTACTACAAATTTATCCTTATCATCACAGAATAGAAAATCTTTGATATTGATAATTCCAAGGAAGTTATCAGAGTTACCTTCCTTATCTTCTTCATAAACCGGCAATCGTGTATACATAGACTCCTTAAAAGTATCTAATACCTCTTCATAAGTATCTGATACCTTTACGGTAATCATATTTACTCTGGGAATCATTACATCCTTGGCTTCCGAATCAGAGAATTCAAACACATTGAGAATCATCTCGCGTTCTTCCGTCTCAATTATGCCGTCCTCATGGCTTACATCAACATAAGTCTTAAGCTCTGTCTCGGTCATTGTTTCATGATACGATGAATCCGCTCTGAAAAGCTTAAGAAACAATTTAGAGACATTATCCACAATAAAGATAACTGGTGTAAGGATAATCATCAGTGAATACACTAAACCACTGTAGGTCATAGCAATCTTCTCACTGTAAGTCATCGCCCAATTCTTCGGTACAATCTCACCACAGATAATAATGATAACAGTTAATATGACCGTCATCAGTCCGACCCATAAACTAATCTTCATCGCAAATACCGTAGCTAATGAAGAAGCAGTCAGATTGACTATGTTATTGCCAATCAATATAGCACTTAACATCTTACTTTTTTTATCAAGGATTTTGTCCACAAGTTTAGCAGCCTTATTGCCATCCTCTGCAAGACTGTGGATTCTTATTTTGCTGACTGAAGTAAATGCAGTTTCCGCTGAAGAAAAAAAGCCGGATAAAAAAATCAGCAGTACAAGTACTATCAGCTCAATTATCGCATATTCGTCCAAGTATAAACCCTCCATTGCAATCAGAGTTATTTTATCATAAAGACGGTTTACATTCCATAAAAAGCGAATATAAAATGCTACAAAAAAATGCAGAAATAAAGGCGATTTCTGTACGGTACATACCAAACTATATATATACATATAAGCGAACGCTTATTCGCAATCCGCTTCGCTTCTTGCTCATATCGTTGGTCGCAATAAAAAAATAGGCATCTGATTTTGCGCAAGCGCAATCAGATGCCTATTCAGTATATATAAGTTTCATACGTATAAGCGAACTTGCATTCGCAATACGCTTCGCTTCTTGCTCATGCAAGTTGGTCGCAATAAAAAACAGACATCTGATTCTGCGCAAGCGCAATCAGATGTCTGTATATTTTATTGCTCGCTTATACTAGCAAATGCCCTGAGCCTTCATAGCTTCAGCAACCTTAAGGAAGCCTGCGATGTTAGCACCGGCAACATAGTCGCCATCCTTGCCATACTTCTTAGCAGCAGCGTCAAGGTTGTGGAAAATGTTAACCATGATGTTCTTAAGCTTAGCATCAACCTCTTCGAAGGTCCATGAAAGTCTCTCAGAGTTCTGGCTCATCTCAAGAGCTGAGGTAGCAACACCACCTGCATTTGAAGCCTTACCAGGGCAGAACAATACGCCGTTAGCCTGGAAGTACTCTACTGCATCGGGAGTTGAAGGCATGTTAGCACCTTCTGCTACAGCGATTACGCCGTTAGCAACAAGCTTCTTAGCATCCTCGAGGTTAAGCTCGTTCTGGGTTGCGCAAGGAAGAGCGATGTCAACCTTGATCTCCCACTGATTGGTTCCCTCGGTAGCCTTGTCATGATACTGAGCTGAAGGTCTGGCTGCAGCATACTCGGTAAGACGAGCACGCTTAACTTCCTTAACTTCCTGAAGAAGAGCTACATCGATTCCTTCGGGATCATAAATCCAACCGGTAGAATCAGATACAGTTACAGGCTTAGCACCAAGCTGGATTGCCTTCTGGCAAGCATAGATTGCAACGTTTCCTGAACCAGATACTGCACAGGTCTTACCTGCGATATCCTTACCATTGCACTTAAGCATCTCTTCAACGAGATAAAGAAGACCATAACCGGTAGCTTCGGTTCTTGCAAGTGAACCACCGAAGGTAAGACCCTTACCGGTAAGAACACCCTCATAAAGTCCGGTAAGTCTCTTGTACTGACCGTACATATAGCCGATTTCTCTTCCGCCTGTTCCGATGTCACCAGCGGGAACGTCGGTATCAGCGCCGATATATTTGTGAAGCTCAGTCATAAAGCTCTGGCAGAATGCCATAACTTCTCTATCTGACTTACCCTTAGGATCGAAGTCAGAACCACCCTTACCGCCGCCGATAGGAAGACCGGTAAGTGAATTCTTGAAGATCTGCTCGAAGCCAAGGAACTTAATGATTCCAAGGTTTACTGAAGGGTGAAGTCTGAGACCTCCCTTGTAAGGTCCGATTGCAGAGTTAAACTGAACTCTCATTGCATTGTTAACCTGAACCTGGCCCTTGTCATCCACCCAAGGAACTCTGAACAGGATCTGTCTTTCGGGAGTAGTAAGTCTCTCAAGGAGAGCATCCTTACGATATTCCTCCTCGTTAGCCTCGATAACAACACGAAGTGAATCAAGCACTTCTTTTACTGCCTGATGGAACTCAGGCTGTGAAGGGTTCTGAGCAACTACACGCTCATAAACTTCATCAACGTATGACATTGTAGTACCTCCTTTAATGGTGATATGTGTTATGTAGGTAATTCTAGAAATCGTTTGACCACCATGGCTTCTGCGAAAGACCGGTATGTGGGACGGGGTTAGGCCCTGCTCGCATGTCTGTTGAATATTAAATATCCCTCTAAAAACAGACAATCAAAAAAGGTTCTGAGACCTCTAAATCTCAAAACCTTTGATTTCTTAGTCCCTGCGGACAATTATAAAACAATCATTTTTGATACACAATAAAAATATTTAAAAAATATCAAAAAAAGATAAAATACGTCAAGTTTATATCTTTTTACTGCCTGTTAGAATATAGTGCAATCACAATAATCAGCACTTACATATGCCAAAATACCATCAAATTTAATCGTTACCCATCCGTCTTCTACCGCAACGATCTCATATGAGTCACCTTTAACCAGTGCTCCGAGAACATTTGAATCAGTACTTGCTTCGCTTCTGACATTAACATTGTCCAACGCCTTCATCATTCCGATAGCAGAAACTCCATCTGCACTCTGAATTAATGAAAGATATTCAGACTTAATGAAAGCCTCCTGCCCCTCGTAAATAACCTTGGTCCAACCATTAAGAAGTACCTCAACGACCTCCAGCTTCTGTCCCTGGCTAACCTCACCAAGCCTCTCGGATTCAGCACTGTCAGACTTTCTGACATTTACACTGGTAAGCGCAGTTGCATACAGAGTCTGATTTTCAAGAGGAATATCATCGATGCCGCTTCCATCACCATCAATGTTGTCAGTATCATCAGAAGGACGCGATGCATTAAGCTCTGCTATTCTCTCTCCTACAGCAGTACTTACTATACTATCAAGCTGAACAAGATACTCAAGAATATACTGATTTTCAAGTACTACTTCCTTGCTCTCTACATTGCACTTATTAATAAGCTCCATAACATCAGCCTGTTCCTGAACCTGAGCAATATAATCATTCTCAGCATCCGTAACCTCACCGTTAACAATGAACATAGAGCCATCCTCAGCAGTATTAACGTAATATCCTTTATATCCGGGGAAATTAACAGAAGGATATTCATTAAATATTACATAATAATATACATATGCAACATAAGTACCATCGAGAGGACCATCCTGTGTATACACCTCATTGATAGTATAATTCAGATACTTGGCATGCTCTTCATATCTGAAAAGCTCACTCTCATCTATAGTGTCGCACAGACTAACGATTTTATCGCCATCACCGGTTGAAAGCGCTTCATAATAATCATTCAAAAGATTATTGAGAAGCTCATCACTACTCATTTCCAAAGGAACAGTCATATCCGGTGCGGTTAAAACTCCATCACCAACAGTAACATTAGTTGTAGGCTGACTTGCGGAATTATCATACTTCATCTGAAGATTAAGAACCACAACTACAACCACTGCGGCAAGCACCATAGCAATAACCGGGTAAGCTACCTTCTGATGTTTTATGATAAATTCAACTACTTTATTAAATAACTCTTTTAACTTCTTCATAACTTCCTCATCTGTAAATGATGCTGCGACCGACAGGAATCGAACCTGCATTAAAGGCGTCGGAGGCCTCCGTTCTATCCATTAGACTACGGTCGCAAAATGTTACAAAATTATTACATGCACCATCCTGCCTATAATATCACATAGCAAAAGATAATTCAAGAAAGACAGGTTATTCGTCCACCATTGTCCTAAATTATAAGCAACCGTCAGCGATCTTCCACCATTACGTCCAGCATACAAATACAGCGTGCGAGCATTCTAACTCCCACGCTGTACATAATTATTTTCTGCCATTCTGTAAGAAATTAGGAATTATCATAAAGAATATGAATGACAAAACAAGATTCATAACAATTCCAAACGGCATAAACAGAACAAGATTATTGAATACCAAGCCCAAAATTACAAAAGTAATAGCAGGCAAAATACCGAAATAAATGAATACTATCTGTACCATCTTCTGAACAGTTTCAGGTAAACTGATAGAAACAGATGTCATTATAAATGCACTGACAACAGTACCATACAAATCAATGGCAAGAAGGAACAATAACCATACAATCGCATCACCAACATTTGCCTTAAACCAAATAGCAGCAAATATATAAGGCACAATAATATCAATAAATGTATTGGTCAAGCCGCCCAAAACAGAATAAAAAAGCTTACTCTTTGCCGAGCAGGGAATCATAGCAAAAAAATCTCTCGACAAATCCTCACTCAACGGATTTCCCATAGTACGATAAAACGCTACGAAGGTCATAGCACCACAGGTAAGCATAAAGCCAAGCCCCGGACTTCCACCGGTATTTCGTATGATAACAATTGCAGCAACTACAATTCCCGCATACACAATCATAGTTTTGGTCAGGAACCCAAAATAGCTGAGTCTCTTTCTGTTATAAAGTGTCTTATAAAAAAACACATTTGCTCCGGAACCCTTACTAAAGCCGTCACGCTTAATCTTGTCGCTACGCTCTTTAGTTCTTACCACTCCGGTCTTTTGTGCTTTTGCCTTTTCTAACATCTCTGCTCTGCGTTCAGCTGATACCAGAGCATCCTCATAGAAATCAACCTTGATATTCCAGATTATAACAATAAATGCAATAATCCCGAGCACATTAAACGCCATAAACATATATGCGAATACATCGTTTCCGACAACCGCACTCATGCACATGCCTCTAATCCATCCCCAGAAGGGAACCCAATAGGTATTGCTTCCGGTAAAGGTCTTTACTGCAGCGAGCACAATATTTTTATCATTCTGTACAATATTAAACATAAACAGAGCCAAAATCACTGCAAGAACGGCTCCAACTATTATCTTTATATTCTTCTTTATCTTGTCGGAATATGAAGAAATAATATAAAGCAAAAGCTGACATAAAGTACTGAACAAATTAAGTACTATCCAAGCTATAAATATTGAAATAGCGCCCGACAACGACATATGCAAATTAACAACCAAATTAGGAATCTGAAAAATCATAAACAATGAAAACAGAATCTGAATTCCCAAGGTGGTAGTAAGTCTGAACATCATAACAGTTTGCGGTTTTAGCGGCGCCGAAAACAGCAAATTTACATCAGCAGGTAGGAATATATCTCCCATTCCCTTTGAATTGAACAAACTCAAAAAGAAAAAGAATAAAAAGATACCGGAAATTACAAGCTCAATCAGCTGATTAATCTCTACGCCGTAGCTTTCGGTAAAGCCTTTATTAACATTATCTGCCAACTCCTCGGTTGCATCGGCCAAGCCTTCTTCATCCACAACTTCGCTTACTACATTATGAGAAACCTTAGATGCTACTAATCCGGCAATTCCACCAACAACTGCGCCAAACACCATTACTATCAACAAAAAAGCAATCCAGGTCTTGAAGAGCTTTTTAATAGCATTAAATATGGTGTGACCCATATAATATCCCCAAAGTCTCATCTTATGCCTGTTCCTCTTCTTTCTGACTATCTGCTTCCTTTGCTTCTTCCTTGCTTATACCTTCGGTTACTGCAAAGAACAAATCCTCGAGGCTCTGACCCTTAGTTTCAAGTTCAGGCTTGGTGACATTTGCTTTAACCTGACCACCCTGCATAATAATAGTGCGGTCCCACAGCATATCTACGCTATCGATAATATGTGTACTGATAAGAAGTGTTTTTCCTTCACACCTCATTTCATTAATTACATTCTTAAGCTCCTTAATTGCATGAGGATCCAAGCCAATCATAGGCTCGTCCAAAAGCAACACCTTGGGATTAGGAAGAAGCCCTATGCAAAGATTAAGCTTCTGCTGCATACCCTTAGATAATTCATCACCGAATTTCTTACGCTTATCATCAAGTTCAAATCTTGTCAGAAGCTCATCAATACGATTCTTATAATCAGTCATCTTATAAGCTCTTGCAATAAACTCAAGGTGCTCTGATACTGTAAGATTCGGATACAGTGAAGGCATTTCGGGTACAAATCCCAAAATCTTCTTAGCCTCAACGGACTTATTTACCTTTCCATCTACAGTAATAGTTCCCTGATACTTCAAAAAGCCCATTATAGACTTCATAATAGTACTTTTTCCGGCACCATTAGGTCCGAGCAATATGGTCATATCGCCTGGATTAAGATGAAATGTGATATCATCACAAGCCAAATTTTTTCCATACTTTTTTACAACATGATTTACGTCCAGCATTTCTTTTCTACCGATTTTACGGCTTCCCCTTCATAATATATATAATCAAGCTATAGAAGCATCCTATACAGCTTCATTATCAAATCATATAAGCTTTTTAAGGCTCTCAAGCAGCGAAATAATCTGATATTTGAGAATAAACACAAAGCCATGCATGTCTTCATATTCATCCTTTATTATTTCTAGCAAAGGCAAAATATAGTTTTCTGTTTCAGCTATATATTCAATCATTCTGTTTTTCGAAAACACAATAGCCATATCAGAAATGTTATTGCATCGATCAAGCACCTTTACAACAGATGCTGTCTTGTTGCCTGCAATATTCTCATAATATCTTTTTTTCGCACCAGCTCTGTCTTCGGAATTCTTAATTTCAAAGGTCAATAATTCAACAGCCTTAGTAATTTCATCAGGCATATCTAAATCAACTAATGTTGCCGGAGTATCTTCTATTACATCATGCAATAAACAAACCGGAAGCAGTACATCATCTGCAATCCCTAAAGAAATTGCATGATTAGCCATAATCAAAGGATGTACGATATACGGCACCTTCCTGTCACCTTTTCTGTATTCACCGGTATGATACTTATCCATTATCTGCAATGCTTTAATGGTATTATTCATATCGCAAGCCAATGCCTTATTTAAAACAGCCTGCCTCATATTGTCTGTCGAAAACATTTCATCAGGTATTTCTGCAGAAACCAATCGATTATTCAGCCTTTCTCGATACAAAGAAATCTTACATGCTTCAGACATATGCTTCTCCAACAAATATATTAATGAATTCCAAAGAGCATTATACAATAAACTATATAGTTATAAAAACCAAATAGAAAAGAATTTATCAAATCTTAAACAAAGCCCTTAAGCAGTCTCATCAAGACAAACAAGCTTAAAAACTTTATCTTCCGAATTGTAATAATACAAATTATCAGAAAGAATATCTGCCTCAGGGACCTCCGATTCATTCACCTGATGAATCATGTCCAATAGCTGGCAGCATCTGAAATTCCAAGACTCATCACCTTCAACACCATCCTTGTCAGGAACAACTATCAATTCATGAATAGAGCTTGGTATAACAAAATAGCTCTTACCTACAGTATCATATATATCGTCCAGCGCATTAGGATACAAAATGGAGGCAGCACCATTAAAACCGTCTTCATTTGATAATACCCACATAAAACACTCATCCCTATCTGCAAGACTATAATCAGATATTTCTTTTTCGGATAAGCCATCATTCCTTCTAAGTATATTTTTCATCACATCAATAATATTTGACAGTTTGATATTGAGTAACTGCGGAGTATTTGTCTTTGCACAAGCCATCAAATCACTCACCTTAACATTCCACAGCTTTAAGTGCTCGTTTCTAATCAATATTTGTCCGCTTCCAAACAGTTCATTGCTCACCAGCACATAAAATATGATTGATAAATCATGAAAAGGAATTGATGGAATATTTTCAAGAATTTCGCAATTTTTATCAGTGTTACAAAGCTTAAAGCATATCTTATCTTTAATAAGCTCAAACTTCATAAAATCGCTCATATCAACATCTTCTGATGGTGCACTTTCCCGGTACATCATAACAATATCATCAATAATCTTTTCAAACTCCTGACCGGAACAAAAGTTTTTATAAAAAGCTTCCAAATAGATAGTTGGAGCTATATTACTGTCTTTATGAATTGTCACAGCCCATTTTTTGACCCCGTTCATCTTACAGTTCTCATTAATATCAACCATATATTCTTCGCCCAATACGCTCTGAAGTTCTAATTTAACCTTAATAGCAAAATCACTTATTTTCACTAATATACCTATATCCTTTCAAAATGTGTCTACAAACATATTTAAACAATAAAAGAGCGAGCACAAAATGTGTTCGCTCTGAATATTGGCATATTATTAATAGCAATTATGCTCTTCCAAGATACTCGCCTGTTCTGGTATCAATCTTGATCTTGTCGCCTTCGTTGATGAAGATAGGAACCTTAATCTCAGCGCCGGTCTCAAGAGTAGCGGGCTTAGTAACATTGGTAGCGGTATCGCCACGAAGACCGGGCTCGGTCTGTGCGATAACAAGCTCTACAAACATAGGAGGCTCTACTGAAAAGATCTGTCCGTTATGAGAAAGCATGGTAACTTCCATATTCTCAAGAACAAACTTCATAGAATCGCCGATTTCAGCCTCTGAAAGAGGAATAGTCTCGTAAGTTTCCATATCCATAAAGTTGAACATATCGCCATCCTTGTATGAATAGGTCATCTTCTTCTTCTCGATAGTTGCAAGAGTAAGCTTTGCAGTAGGGTTAAAGGTCAATTCACGAACACCGCCGTTCTTAACGTCACGCATCTTAACACGTACGAAAGCTGCTCCCTTACCGGGCTTAACGTGAAGGAACTCAAGAACCTGGAATACCTTGCTATCATATTCAAATGTAACACCATTTCTGATGTCGCCTGCTGTAATTTCAGCCATTTCAAAATCCTCCTATGGAATTTAATCACAAAATACATTGGTATTTTAATACAAACAAATAAAATTATCAACTAATTTTTTACAAAGAAGCCCCTGCAGCCTCAATAACAAAATCCATTGCCATTATATATCCGTCAAGACCGTGTCCGTAAATCTGTTTATCACATGCAGGTGCTGTAACAGAAATCTTTCTAAAATCCTCTCTTGCAGTAATATCAGAAATATGAATCTCACATTTAGGCATTGTTGTAACAGATTCAAGTGCATCATGAATAGCATAGCTGTAATGAGTATAAGCACCGGGATTGATTACAATACCCGCTGTCCCATCGAAATATGCCTGCTGAATTCTATCAATGATAGCCCCCTCATGATTACTCTGGAAACACTCCACCTCACACTTTCTCTCCTCAGCGGCTTTCTTAATCATATTGCAGAGATACTCATAATCCTGCGCACCATAAATAGCTTTATCTCTTATACCCAAAAAATTTAAGTTAGGTCCGTTAATTACAAGTATCTTCATTACAATTCTCTCCATTAATATAATTTACTATAGCATCAACAATCTCTGACTGTTCTAATTCATCAACATCCACAATCAAATCAGCGCATCTTTCATAAGCAGGACTTCTCTTACTGATCAAATCGCGTATTTTTGCAAGCGGATCATCACATTGAAGCAACGGTCTGGTAGTATCTCCTTTGAGTCTGTCATAAATAGTTTCAGGCTTAGCACGAAGATATATTACAGTGCCGCATTTGCATATTATCGATTGATTTTGCAATTGAACCGGTGTTCCACCGCCGAGTGAGTATATCTTTCTGCCGGATGAATTCTTTATTTCATATAACACCTCAAGCTCAAGCTTCCTAAAATAACCCTCACCCTTAGCGGCAAATATTTCGCTAATAGTTGTATTTTCCCGGGCTTCAATAATTTTATCGGTATCCTCAACAGCCAATTGCAGCTTGTAAGAAAGCTTAAGGCCAATCGAAGTCTTACCGCTTCCCATAAAGCCAATCAAAATTATATTATTATTTTTACTATTATCCTTAGCCAAATCTATAGCTCCTCAATACATTATGCATTCATTGCAGCAAGCATTTTTTCATACACCTGCTCCGCCAATTCATCAGTAACATCCTTGCCTGTCCAAAGCTCATACGCAATTACGCCCTGATAAAGAAGCATTCTGTAACCATGAAATCCCTTTGCGCCACTTTGCTTTGCAAGCTTCATAAACTTGGTTTCTAACGGATTAAAAATCAAGTCATAACCGGTGTGAAGCATATTATAAAAAGCGACATCCTCAATAACTGCTTCATCAACCTTCGGATACATACCCACGCTGGTGGCCTGAATAGCCAAATATTTTCTATCCTGCGGAAGCAAAGAATAATCCGAAAGCTTCTTAACCTCGACTATATCGCTACATTTATATGAATTAATCTCATCTGCGATAGCCTGAGCTTTATCTGTAGTTCTGTTAAGTATATAAATCTTGCTTGCACCATTATCTGCAAGGAGCATCGCTACTGCTCTGGCAACTCCTCCTGCGCCCAACAAAATTATATGCTCATCCTTAACCTCTACGCCGTCTTTTTTCATAGCTCTTAATAGTCCCGGCATATCAGTGTTATAGCCCTTAAAACCATTCTCCATACGAACCAGAGTATTAACAGCCCCAATCCTTTTAGCTAACGGATCAATATCCGTCAGAAAAGGTATAACATCACTTTTATACGGAACTGTGACATTGACGCCCAGCAGGTTCAGTCCAAATGCTCCTTTAACAGCATCCTCTAATCTTCCTGTCTCAACATGAAAAGGCACATATACAAGGTTTTCATTTGTCGCAACAGCCAAATTATTATGTATAACAGGCGACATTGTATGCTCAACCGGATTTCCAATCAATCCACAGGTGCGACTATAACCGTTTATCTCAATCATATCTGTTTCCTATAATCTATCTGTTTTTTTCTTTATGATAAAAATGAAGAACGATTGCCTCAAACCATCTCTTAATGACAATCTGAATCTCTTCCTTCGGATGAATAGGTTTAGAAAGATACGTCATGATTCCGCATCTTTTCGCTCCCCAAACATCTGTAAAAAGCTGATCACCTACAAAAATCGTATTTTTAGCATTTGTATTAATCATATACATCGCATTTTCATAGCCGACCTTTGATGGTTTATTTGCTCTATAAATATAGCGCGATTCAACCTCATTAGCAAAGGGTTTTACTCTGGATTCCTTATTATTGGAAATCAGAACCGTCTGAAAACCAATATGCCTAAGCCGCTTAAATAATCTCTTAGCATTTCTGTCTGCAGGAGCGCCATGAGGAACTAAAGTATTATCAACATCAAACAATACACCTCTGTATCCCTTTGCATACAATTCCTCATAAGGAATATCATAAGCAGACTTTATTTCATTATCAGGATAAAAAGTCTTAAATAGCATCAATTATTTCTCCAAGTCTGGAACCGAGTGCCTTTGCACCGTCATTCATATCTGTTCTGAAGGGAGCAAGCGGAATTCCGTTGGCCCCGAACACTCTTACTTTACCATAATTCTTCCAAAAATATCTCGCATACTTTGGAACAGTTACATTATCGGAGGTCAATTTGATAGTCATTATACTTCCGGTCATTGAAGCCGATTGATCATTTTCCTCTTCACCGCCTACATTTTCGCCTCTCATTACCTGCGCCTTGGCAGCATAATATACTCCATCCACTCCTGCGAGTTCAAAACCCGAATCTCCGGGTAAAAAATCCATCATGTGTACGTCCTGTATAAAGCCATCGTCACCATCCAATATAAGACCCGATTCACAGCATTTCAAATCAATATACATTGCGTTATCACTGACAAAGCTTGAATCATACTCCGGACCGCAGGCCTCCCATCTGGTTAAGCAGCCATAAACTTTATATAATGCCTGGAAAGCTAATCTGTAGCCAACTGTTTCTTTATTTAGCGGATGAATATTGTGATACTCTCCGGCCTCTAATATAACAGCAGTTCCATTTCCAACGCTTTCGCCTACCTGCATCTGTGCTTCTCTGATAAACGGCCAATTTTTGTAATCATCCTCACCTTCATTTACAAATATAGGCAGCTGAGCAGTTATAAACGGCAGCATTTCATCCTCAAAATCCTTCCTCCACTGTTCAATCAACGAAGTAAGAAGCCTCTTATAAGAATAAGGTCTGTTATCATCCTCTTCACCCTGATAGTATATACATCCCATCAAACTATACGGAGCCACCCTCTTAAGCATCGTTTCATACAATCCGGAAGGTCTTGTCCAATTTTTAGGGCCCATCGGACCGGGATACTTATTTTCTCCAAAAAGAGCAATAGCCTCATCCCAGCTCGGATTATCACAGGTCTGATAATAATTACCGACATTTTTATCAAACTCTGCCTGATAAATCACATACTCATCATATGCTTTCAGATAATCAGCTTCACTCATACCCTCAGTGGCTTTATCATATGCATCAACATATTGAGCAGTCTCTTTATGCTCCAAAAGCTTTTCACGGCCTATCCAAGCCGAAGCTGAAGTTCCGCCCCAACTGCAATTGATTATTCCGATCATTATCCCTTCAGATTCTTCAGTAAGTGCTTTTGCAAAGTAATATGCAACAGCACTCCAATCACCTATAGAAGCTTCATTGCATTTCTGCCACTTACTTTCAGCTTCTGCCTCAGCTAATTCCTCTCCGAGCCAAGCAATTTGGGGTACATTGTAGTATCTTATTCTGTCGGAGATATCATCATTTAATTCCTCCAGCTCTTCAGCGTACGATTTAGAGTTTTTAAGCAAAAACTCCATGTTAGACTGTCCGCCTGCAAGCCATACATCTCCGAAATACACATCTGACAAAACAATCTCCGAAGCCTTATCAGGTGTCAATTTATTCCCCGCATTATCACATTCATATATCTCTATAATAAATGGGCCACCTGCTTCATTCGGAGATAATTCAATCTTAAATGAATTATCCTTAACCTCTGCATGCCCTTTATTTACTGTTATTCCGCTTTCGTCAATTATTTCTATTCCGATATTGTCAGAATCAGAGTTTCCCCAAACTCTGAACGCTTTATCTCTTTGAAATACTGCATTATTCTTAAATATAGCCGGTAATTTAATCATTTTCATATCCTACTGATTTCAATATAAGTATAATCATTTTCTCATTATAAATGTTTTTCGAATAATTATCATTCAAATATTTCAATCTTTGATATAATAATTACAGATATAAAGATAATAAATATATATTTATTAAAACTTTAGCGGAGAAAAAAATGATTCTATATCACTATACAGATTTTAATGCTTTAGACGGAATTATCAGAGGCGGTGAATTAAGACTAAACAATATTCTCAACATGAATGACCGTTCTGAAATGCGCCTTTTTGTAAATGAGCTAAGCAGTTCCGTAATCCATCGACTTCGTTCTGAAGGCTATGACGAAGCCGCTAATATGGCAACAGGCTTTTTTAAGACTGAATTAGCTGAGGAATTTCATTATTCTGCTTATGCTGCCTGTTTTTCAGAGTACAGAGATGATGCAGCTCAGTGGGAACGATACGCCAAGGGCGGTCAGGGTGTCTGCATTGCCTTTCACAAGGACAAGCTTGAAGAACTGATTAAGTCCGCTAATTCAGTATCGTTGAAAAAGGTTTTGTACCAGGATACTGTGGCAGATCATACATTGATAACCGAATTTGTAGATTTATTTAAGTCACCTGATGCACTAGAACAAAAAATAGATTCAATACAAGACCTGATGAGTGAAGCATGGATTCAGTCTGCAGCCTTCAAGCATCCTTCTTTTGCTTCAGAAAATGAAGTACGACTTATTTATACTCCATTCAATGCCGAGGAAGCTGCTGTTAAACCTAAGTATCATATTGCCTGGGACCGTATTAAAAAATACTATCCTTTAGACCTCAAAGCATTGAGATACGAATACGATATGCACAGTTCGGAGCTGATTGATGAAATAATCATTGGTCCGGCCTCCCCTCAGTCACTTCCGATTCTTAAGGATTATCTTGCCGATAATGAATTCCGCGGATTATCCACCAAGGTAAAGCTTTCAAATTGTCCTCTCAGGAAGCCTACTACCTAACACAATATTTTCTGCAACAAAAATGTTGCGGCAGAAAGTGCGACAAATGTTACGACAGAAAGTGTGACAAATGTTGCAACAAAAAGCGATAAAAAAGCTGCTCGGAATAAATCCGAACAGCTTTTATTTTGACTTAATTCAATATGTATTAACTTACAAATTCATTATGTCTTTATTGCTAATTCTTAGGACTTAAATTACTTTACAGTAACAGCGGTAAGGTGTCCGTCTGCACCATTATACCAGTAAAGGAAGCACTCAACATCAACGGTAGCACCCTCCTCAAGGCTGCCAACAAGGTTGTAGAACTCTTCGTCAGAACCATTGAGATAGTACTCAAGGCAGAACTCTACGTCGGTATCATCCTTGGTAAGAGTTACATAGATATCATCACCGGGCTGATCATTCTTGTATGAAACAGCCTTAACAGTCATATCTGCAAAGCAAACCTTCTGGTTAATGTAGTTAACAAGCTCCTCGGTACCAACGAACTCGGTAACGTCCTTAACTTCTGCTACATAGCAACCATCTTCGAACTCAAAAGTAGCACCTGAAGCTACTTCAACCTCGCCTGCCCACTCAGCTCTGAAACCGGTAACCTTAATCTTGGTACCCTCAACAAGCTTAGCAGCATCCTCTTCTGAGCACTCCATCTCATAGATGAAATAAGCGCCGTCAGCATCTGCAGCGTATACAGAAATCTTATTGTCCCACCATGACTGAGTAGCCTGTACATAGCACTCGATAACGATTTCATCATCAACTGCTGCAGCAACATAATCAGCATAAGTCATAACGCCCTCAGACTTAACTGCAGGATCGTCAACGATCTGATCTACAACTTCGTCAACCTCATCCTTAACTTCGTCAGCAACGTCTTCAACTTCATCCTTGATTTCGTCAACAACGTCATCAACTACATCATTAACAGTATCTTCTACTGTCTCTGCTGCGGTGCAACCTGCAAGAGCAAAAGCCATTACAGAAGCTGCAAGTACTAAATTAAACTTCTTCATAATTTTCTCCTCTCGTGAAAAAACACTTTTTTTCACTAAAACCGTGAACCTTAAGGCTCAATTCAGTTACAAGTCTATTATATAAATCACTAATTTAACTTCAATAGTTAGTATACATAATTTTATTTTTCACGAAATAAGTTTATTGGTAAAAAGCAACAATATCTACTAAATTTTTTATACATTTAGTAGATATTGATAATTTGTGTTACACAACACAGCAATATGTAGTTGTCATTCTTCTATCTATTACCGGTCTTTTTGCGTTTAGAAAAATAATCTCTTCCTACATAGATTATTATTCCACACCATACAACGGCAATAGTAATAAGCAAAGCCTTTGCGCCTGTAGGCAAGGGACCTAAATCCACAGCGCCATCTCTTCCACCGCCTTCAATCTGATCAAGCCTGTACAAAGATTCAATACTGTCATAAAGCTCATCAAAGTAAGCATCATCAATTGCTTGCTTTCTTCTGGTAGAAGTCACAGTCTTTTCTATCAGCTGACCGGCAGCATCGCGTACAGATGCCGAACCGTTAAACACCGGTGTTACAAATGTATTGTCGATATTATTCAGCAATAGGCGGGTTGTCTCAATTTTGATGCTGTAATAAGTATCATTGTCTTCACCGCTTCTTGAGAGATAATCAGTATACTCTGCATTATTCTGAGCCTTAGAGGTAACAGGTATATATCCTTCCGTCTCGGCATATGCAATTTGGACTTCATCTGTAAGCAGGAACTGAGCAAACATCCATGAAGCCAAAACCTCCTGCGGATCTGCCTTATTAAATACGCAGATAGACGGTCCCTGTGATATCATGACCGGATTAGATACATCAAACTGAGGAATCGGTCTTACTACAACCTCTATTCCACTGATAATGTCATCAGAACATATGTCGGACAAAGGAGCATCCGGACCCATCCAGGTTGAACCGGCAGTTGAATCCACTGCAAAAATGCACTGACCTGCATTAAGGAAATTAGCCGGATAGCTCGATATCTTAAATGTCGAAAATGCTTTTGTTGCACTATGCTTAGATATCTCTTCAAGTATCTCTCTGGTGTTGTCATTAAAAAGCAATACCTCACCTGAAGCTGTCGAATAGCCTGCATTCTGCTGACGAAGCATCTGAATCATCATGTTGTCGGTTGATTTATATATAAACGGTATCATTACATTCTGACCGTTTATTACAAAATTATCGTCAGCATCCTTTTTCATTGCGGCTTCAGAAACTTCCCATATATAGTCCCATGTAACTACATCAGGAACATCGTAGCCCAATTTTTCAACATATGTCTTGTTAATGTACAAAGCCTCTGTTGAACGCATATAGGGAAGTGCATAATAATGCTCGCCTATTCTTCCTTCATTCAGATATTTATCAATCATATCTGCCCTTGAAGGTCCCTCATACTTTAGCTCACTTCCGCCCAGTCCGTACTTTTCGTCATACATAATGTCATCCAGACAAAGCACCTGATTCTCACTGGTAAGATAAGTAGCAATATGGTCAGGATAAGTTATGCAGATATTCGGAGTAGTTCCGGTTGCTATATTAGTGATTACATCATTGTAAATTTTACCGTAATCATTATAAAGCCTGATAGTTACAGTTACATTAGGATATAAAGCCTCGAAATCCTCTACTGCCTTCTCATATATAGCAGTTTGTCTTGCATTGGTATCATTTTTTGCCCAAAACACGATTTCAATAGGCTTAGTTGTATCAAAGCTATCCGGCACAGTAAAATCAGCCATTTCCTTAGAACCGTGACAGCCAGTCAAAAACGCAGCACCAACGCTCACAAGCAACAACGCCGCAACCGCTTTCTTTTTAATTGTTCTAAATGCATCTTTAATATACTTCATCATCCCTTGGTACCTCCTCTTGAGACACCCGACATGACTGTTCTTCTAAATATCAAAAACAGTACAATAAGGGGTAATGAAATAACCACAACTGCAGCCATCATTGCCGGAATGTTTTCACGGCCGAAGCCGTTTTCTCTAATCTCCTGTATTCCGTTAGAAACCAAGAAATAATTTGAATCATCAGTGATCAATCTGGGCCAGACATATGAGTTCCAGCACTCAATAACCTTAAGAATTACTATAGTTACAATAGTAGGTCTGGCAATAGGAATCATAACCTTGAAAAGATACTTAAAATCACTGGTTCCATCTACCTTGGCCGCATAATACAGTGTATCAGGAATTGCCTCGAAATTTTCCTTCAACAAATATATATAGAACACTGAAGCAATTGACGGTAATATCAAGCCTGCAAAGCTGTTACGAAGGTCCATATTAGTGATTGTCACAAAATTTGTAATGATAACCAGTTCGTTCGGTATCATCATTAACGCAAGGAAACAAACAAATACAAAATTTTTGCCCCTAAACTGTAATCTTGCGAAAGCATATGCTGCCAACACCGTAACAATCAGCATTACCAAAGTAGTTAATATTGTAAAAATAGCCGTGTTAAGCAGGTATTTACCCAAAGATACCGTATTAAATGCATCAAGATAATTCTGAATAGTCGGATTCGATGCATAAAATTTAGGAATATATTCATTATTGTACGAGCTATAGCTTTTGAAGGAGGTCAGAATCATCCAATAAAACGGGAATAAAACAATGATTGCCCATATGCCAAGCAGTATATATGTTACCGTTTTACCGATAATATTTTTTATTCTTCCACTCTTTTCAATCTGCTCGAGATCAGTATTGTTGTCCATTTTTTAGCCTTCTGTTATTTTTTCGTTCTGTTACTAACCAGCAGATTAATAACAGTAATTGTAAGTACGATAGTGAACAATATAATCGCTGCTGCAGAAGCGTATGATGGATATCCGCCACTATCACCGTACAGCATATCGTATACATAGCCGACTATCGTATTCATTTCAGCCACATTCAAGTCCGTACCAAACAATGCTACTGCATCGCTATATGCCTTGAATGCACCGATAAATCCGGTGATTATCAGATAAAAAATCATTGGTGAAATCATAGGAAGTGTGATTTTATAAAAAATCCTGAACTTTGATGTACCGTCAACCTTGGCTGCGCTGTAATATACAGGATTCACACTCGCCAATGCACTGGTAAGAATCAGTACCTTAAACGGCATTACTATCCAGATGGTATAGATACATAACACCATCATCTTTGCCCAATAAGGACCATCGATAAAATCTACCGATTCTCCACCGAAGGCATTTATCAAAATATTAACCATTCCGTCTGAATAAGCTGTCTTCTTGAACAGGATCATAAATACCAGACCTACCGCCAATGTATTTGTAACATAAGGCAGGAAATAGATTGTCTGGAACAATTCCTTCAGCTTCTTAATTGAATTTAAGCCTAATGAAATCAAAAGTGCTATACCGGTGGATAAAGGGACGGTAATAATTACCAGTATAAAAGTATTCTTCAATGCCTGAAGAAAATACGGATCATGTAAAACATAGCTATAATTGTAAATACCTATTCCAAAAAAACTCTGGGATGCAGAATTATAGCCTTCTTCAAATGAATATATAAATACATCTACAAGCGGATATACCATGAAAACGCCTAAAAAGAGCAATGCAGGCAGCAGGTATAACCAAGCTTTCAGATTACTTCTTCCTGTAACTTCCATCTTAAAGCCTCCGACTATCAGAATCTGATTCTTTCTTCTGTTTCATAGTCAAATACAAATACCTTCTTGGGATTTAAGTCAAATGCAACCGTATCCTTTCGTGTATCTACAAGGTTATCAGAACTGATTATAGCTCTGATATTATCATTCAGTGACTCTTCCTTGGTTCCGATAATACTTACATCACGACCCATTACCTCAACTCGCGAAAGCTTAAGCTTAAGGCAACCTGTTTCATTGAGCTTAAAACCTTCAGGTCTTATACCGGTATAAACCTTGCCATCCTTAACTCCGGGAGCATCCATTATGCAATCATCACCGATATAAAGCTTGCCGGACTTAACTTCACCCTCAAATACGTTAATAGCAGGAGTTCCCAAAAACTTCGCAACAAACAGGTTCTTAGGATCATCATAAATATCTTGTGGCTTTCCGATTTGATGCACTACTCCGGCCTTCATAACTATCATAAGATCACATATGCTCATAGCCTCTTCCTGGTCATGAGTAACAAATATAGTAGTGATTTTAGTCTCATTTTGAATTCTTCTGATCTCCTCACGAGTCTGAAGTCTGAGTCTTGCATCAAGATTTGAAAGAGGCTCATCTAACAGCAATACCTTCGGCATCTTAACAAGAGCTCTTGCAATTGCAACTCTTTGCTGCTGACCACCCGAGAGTTCAGAAGGTCTGCGCTCCATCAGTTCCTCTATCTGCACAAGTCTTGCAGCCTCAAGAGCCTTCTCTTCCATCACCTGCTTACTCAGCTTTTCTTTACCCTTTAAGTTTTCAAGCGGGAACAGAATATTCTGTCTTACTGTAAGATGGGGATAAAGGGCATAGTTTTGAAAAACTAAACCAATTCCTCTATTTTCGGGAGGAAGCTTAGTAACATCATCATCTCCGAAAAAAATCTGACCGGAAGTAGGCTTTTCAAGTCCGCTTATCAGATTAAGAGTTGTACTTTTTCCGCATCCTGATGGGCCCAGCAAGCCAACAAGCTTACCGTCAGGAATAGTAAAATCAAAATTATTTACAGCAATAACCTCCACCGGATTCTTTTTATCTCTTCCGGGGAATTTTTTAGTTAAATTCTTTAATACTACTTCCATAGCTTAGTTTTCCTTAAATATTATTTTGTCAAGAACTCACGCTCTCGCTTAATCTCATCAGGTACTGAGATACCGGTATGCGTAAGCTTTTGAATAATCAAATCAATTCTATGTATGCGCTGATTATTCTTAATCTCAAAACGCTCCATAAATTCACTGAAATTAGGATTAGATGCCAGCATTTTTCTGGTACCTGACTTAAACGGACAATATCGTGACAATATACCGCGAACGACCTTATTAAGTCTTGGTGACGCTTCTGATTCATACAGTACCCAAATCACATAATCGAAAATAAACAGCTCCTTGTAACTGTTCTTAGCTCGCTGCATCGCTGTACGAATTCTTTCCTTGGCATCCTGGGAAAGATTATGATTCTTCTTATAAAACTGAGCATAATCAAAATATTCACTGGTAAGGGATGCGTCAGTAACATCATTCCACCTTGCACCCTGGATACGTTTACACATCTCCCAACGATACTCACCACACATACGAAGGAGCTGTACCTTGATATCCTCCTGGTCGAACACCGGAAGCATCATTACCGCAGGAGTTGATCTCGAACGCCCCTGTATCTCCTGCCACATCAAGCCTCTCGAACCTGCATTTGGCATCAACACAACATCAGGTAAAATCTCTTTATTTAAGAACTCACTCTGAATTCCTAATGAATCGTCTCTAAACAGCACTTCTCTGTAAAAGATTCTGTAATCAACATTTCTGATTGTATCAATACTGTCTCTTACAATACCCGCACCAAGAATAATATCCTTGAGCTTTTTATATACTCCCATACTTGAAAATACAGGACAGAACAAGCTTATACGACCATTAGTAACCTTGTTGGCAGATTGGAACATATTACGGATTTCATATCTGACCTTTGCTACAGAATCATTAAGTTCTTCCTGTTCTTCATTGGCAGATATCTGGTTTTTAACCTTCTTCTCATGAACAAAGTTTTCATAATCTACATCAAGCTCACTCTTAAGAGGCATCTTTTTACCGCAATAAATCGCTTTAAGCCACTCATAGAATGTATAAATACCCGTATTAGGTGAAGAATACCCGCTTCCTGCCTTTTTATACAGAAATACCAAATCTGCCGGAGTACATAATTCGGGATCAATATATCCGAATTCAAGGAACATCATTATATGCTTATCCGGCATTTCATCGGATTCCGCATAATCCTTGAGGCAATTAATAGCAACCGCCTCATATAATTTATAAAATGCAGCTGTCAGTCCGTTTCTTAAATATCTGGCCGAATCTTCTGAGCTGTTGAAATCCTCCAAGCGCTTATATTCATCCAAATACGTTCTGATTTTCTCACAATCATCACTATCCAGTTCAGAATATGCCAAGATTTTCTCTACCGAATCACCCAGCAGTTTTTGAACCTCAAGCTCCTCATCATTGCGAGAGCCGGAAGCCAATTCACGCTCCCTGCGGCGTTCAAAATTACCTGTTCTTTCAATATATCTGTTCGGATTGATGAAGGACTTGTAATTTAAAAACTCTTCAATACCGAGTATAGTTTCACCGATTTTTTCTTTTAACTCTTCTCTGTTGGAGCAAAGGAAATACACCTCTGTCAGCATACCGAATATATCTGTACCCGGCTCATCCAGCAATAGTCGTCCCAACTCTGCCAAGTATGCAAAAACCTTTTTAGAACCGAGTGCTATCATTCTTGCATCCTTTGATATCTTTTGAATAAAGCACTCCATAAATTCAGGTGATACACTCTTGCCATCCTTAACCAGCCTCGTAATTTCAGTATAATAGCCGGTAAGATGCTCATTTACCTCTGCATCAGGTGTAAACTCTCTGATTGCCTCAAGGCCTTCCAAGGTATGCGGTGTCATTCCGAAATCAACACAAAAATCTCGATACTGAGCATAAACATCTAAAGTATAATCATATATCTTGGAAGCATCTTCAAGATTGATTTTATATTGTTCAAGCATACCTATTAACTGCTTAATGCAAGACTTAAATAGGAATGTAGAAAAGTCCCCCTGCTTAGAAAGCAGTAGGGACATATCATTCAAAGGATAATTCAATACAGTCGTATCCTCAGTCGCCATATAATTAATAAATCTTGCGTCAAAACCAAATTCACATGCACCAATCACATCACCCTTGGATAATGTAAGCTTGATGCCGGGCATAGACATAGCAACAGAACCGTTCGCAATAACATAAATTTCTTCATTATTTTGAGCGGCGCCTGCTATAATATCGTTTTTTAAGAAGCTGATAGAAGCCATATTCACCTATAATAAAAGTAAAATTGTTAACGCTTTTCCACAATCTATTATAGAAAAACTCTAATGATTAATCAAGTATCCGCTCACTTAATCAGCAGGGGTAAAACTCTGATAAGAACCATATAAACAACCGTTCCTGACGCAATTGAAATCAGTGTATTTCTCTTCCACAAATGAACAAGTGTCACTACTATAAGTGCCGCAACGGTTCCAAGAGAAGCAACATTAAATCCACTCTGTATAGTCAATAAATCTCCCTTTAAGCAATACACCACCAAAACCGCCATTATCGCTGCAGGAAGTAAATCCGCAACCTTTTTCACACGGTCAGGCATCTGCTTTCCGCCTCCGAATATCATAAAGGGAATAGCACGAAGTAAAAAAGTCACTACAGCTGTTATTGCTATAAGTATTACCGTATACCAACTAAACTGCATTCTTACTTCCTCCTTTCTCTTTATAGAACAGACTGAAAACAAATACAAAGGTTACCGTTATCAACAGTGACGGAAGCAAAAACTTTTCTACGCCGAATACAAACAGACATATTACCGCCGAAAGCATTCCAAACACTGCAACAGCAACATTTTTCTTGGGATTACTAAGCATTTGTTCTATCAAAATGACAACAAACAATGCCGTCATAGCAAAATCAATACCGGTAAAGTCAAACGGTAAAAATTCACCCAACAACGCACCCAATACCGATCCGATTACCCAATAGCTCTGATCCAAAATAGTAATCCAAAACCATGCTTCTCTGTTTTTTTCATCAGGGTCCTCATTTTTACAGCCGCATAAAACCGAGTAAGTCTCATCGGTAAGACCAAATATCATATACGGCATCTGCTTAATCTTTTTAAATGACTCAACAAACGATAATCCGTAGAACAGATGACGGCTGTTAACAAATAAAGTCGTAACAGCCATTGTAACCGGCGATACAGCCGAAACCATAAGAGGTACCATTGTAAACTGCATAGAACCTGCGTATACAAAACAGCTGATAAAAAATGCCCATATAAAATTGTATCCTGCTTCTGCAAGAACTATGCCCCATGCTATTCCCAGAAATATATACCCGCACATAACAGGTAAGGTCTTAGGAAATGCATACTTAATCTTCTTTTTCATAATAATCTCAAAAAAACGGCAGAGACTAATCTCTGCCGCCTTTATAACATAAATTGTTTTCAGAAACTACTTTGCGGTAATCTCGCTGTGAAGCTGCTGAAGTGACTTGGTTTCAGCGCTCTTATTCTTCGCAAGGTATTCAATACCTTCAATAGTAGCACGTGCTGCAGCGATAGTAGTCATATAAGGTGTTCTGGTCTTGATTGCCGCCTTTCTAAGGTAGCTGTCATCATTAACACTATCCTTACCTACAGGTGAGTTGATGATAAGGCTGAAATCTCCATTAGTGATTCCATCAAGAACATTAGGACGTCCCTCAGAAAGCTTATTAATCTTTGTAGCCTTAATACCTGCACCTATAATCAAGTCATAGGTATTACCGGTTGCAACGATTTCAAAGCCGGCCTTGTCATATCTCTCAGCAAGAGGAACAATCTCCTCCTTGTCTTTTCTGTTAACAGAGATAAGAACCTTGCCACCCATAGGAAGCTTAGAGCCAACACCTTCCTGAGCCTTGAAGAATGCCTCACCGTATGAAGGTGAAAGTCCGAGAACCTCACCGGTAGATCTCATCTCGGGTCCGAGAATAGGGTCAACCTCCTGGAACATATTGAAGGGGAATGCTGCTTCCTTTACGCCATAGTAAGGAATGTTCTGCTCCTTAAGTTCAGGAACAGGTGAAGGTCTTCCGGTAAGCTCGCTGGTGATAATATCAGTAGCGATAGGAACCATTCTTACATTACATACCTTAGATACAAGAGGAACAGTTCTTGAAGCACGAGGATTAGCTTCAAGTACATATACCTTACCCTTCTCAATTGCATACTGCATGTTCATAAGACCCTTTACATGCATTTCTTCTGCAATCTTTCTGGTGTATTCCTTAATAGTCTTAACATTCTCTTCTGAGATATGTACAGAAGGAATGATACAAGCAGAGTCACCTGAGTGAATACCTGCAAGCTCTACATGCTCCATTACTGCAGGAACAAATGCATGAGTTCCATCACTGATTGCATCAGCCTCGCACTCAAGAGCATTGTTGAGGAATCTGTCAATAAGAATAGGTCTGTCAGGTGTAACACCAACAGCAGCCTTCATATAATCAGCCATGCTGTTGTCATCATATACAACTTCCATTCCGCGTCCGCCAAGTACATATGAAGGACGTACCATTACAGGATAACCAATCTTGTTAGCAATAGCTACAGCCTCATCTACAGTAGTAGCCATTCCTGATTCAGGCATAGGAATCTCAAGCTTATCCATCATATCTCTAAAGAGATCTCTGTCCTCAGCAAGGTCGATAACTGCGGGTGAAGTTCCAAGAATCTTAACGCCGTTCTTCTCAAGGTCTGCTGCAAGATTAAGAGGAGTCTGTCCTCCAAACTGTGCAATAACTCCGAGAGGCTTCTCCTTCTTGTAGATGCTGAGAACATCCTCAAGAGTAAGAGGCTCGAAATAGAGCTTATCTGAGGTATCATAGTCTGTTGATACAGTCTCAGGGTTACAGTTAACGATGATAGTCTCAAAGCCAAGCTTCTTAAGAGCAAGTGCTGCATGTACACAGCAGTAATCAAACTCGATACCCTGACCGATTCTGTTAGGGCCACCGCCAAGAATCATAATCTTCTTGTTGTCAGTTACAGGGTTCTTATCCTCTGCATTATAGGTTGAATAGTAATATGCACTATTCTCGGTACCGGATACATGTACGCCTTCCCATGCTTCTTCAACACCGAGAGCAATACGCTTATTTCTGATGTCAGCTTCAGGAATTGCAAGAAGCTGGCTCAAATACTTATCAGAGAAGCCATCCTTCTTAGCCTTAATAAGAAGCTCATCTGCAGGAAGCTGTCCCTTAGAAGCAAGAATAGTGTTCTCCTCTTCTACGAGTTCCTTCATCTGCTCAAGGAAGTAATGCTTAACCTTGGTAATATTAAAGATTTCATCAGGAGTAGCACCCTTACGAAGTGCTTCATAAATGATGAAATATCTCTCTGAAGAAGGATCGATAAGCTTCTGAAGAAGCTCTTCCTTGGTAAGAGAATCAAAATTTTTAGCATGTCCGAGTCCGTATCTGCCGGTCTCAAGTGATCTGATAGCCTTCTGGAATGCTTCCTTGAAGTTCTTACCGATACTCATAACCTCACCAACGGCACGCATCTGAGTACCAAGCTTATCCTGAACATTCTTGAACTTCTCGAATGCCCATCTTGCAAACTTAATTACAACATAGTCTCCATCGGGAACATACTTATCAAGAGTTCCGTACTTTCCGCAAGGAATATCCTTGAGGGTAAGTCCTGTTGCAAGCATTGCTGAAACAAGAGCAATAGGGAATCCGGTTGCCTTTGAAGCAAGTGCTGAAGAACGTGAAGTACGAGGATTAATCTCAATAACAATGATTCTGTCAGAAACAGGATCATGCGCAAACTGTACGTTGGTACCACCAACAACCTGAACCTTGTCTACAATCTTGTATGCCTGCTCCTGGAGCTTCTTCTGGCACTCTTCAGAAATTGTAAGCATAGGCGCTGAACAGAATGAATCACCGGTGTGTACTCCGAGAGGATCGATATTCTCGATGAAGCATACGGTAATCATATTACCTTCGCTGTCACGAACAACCTCAAGCTCAAGCTCCTCCCAACCGAGAATAGACTCTTCTACAAGAACCTGTCCTACAAGGCTGGCCTGAAGACCTCTCTCACATACAACCTTAAGTTCATCCTTATTATATACAAGTCCGCCGCCGGCTCCACCCATGGTGTATGCAGGACGAAGAACTACGGGATAACTAAGCTTATCAGCAATTGCAAGTGCTTCATCAACAGAATAAGCAACCTCTGAACGAGCCATCTCAATACCAAGCTCATTCATAGTCTTCTTGAACTCGATTCTGTCCTCACCACGCTCAATTGCGTCAACCTGAACACCGATAACCTTTACATTGTACTTATCAAGTACACCGGCCTTGTAAAGCTCTGAGCAAAGATTAAGTCCTGACTGACCTCCAAGGTTAGGAAGCAATGCATCAGGTCTTTCCTTAGCAATGATAGCCTCAAGTCTATCCACATTGAGAGGCTCGATATAAGTTACATCCGCAGTCTCGGGATCGGTCATAATGGTTGCAGGGTTTGAGTTTACAAGTACGATTTCGTAGCCAAGCTTTCTGAGTGCTTTGCACGCCTGAGTACCTGAATAGTCGAACTCACAGGCCTGTCCGATAACGATAGGGCCTGAACCAATTATCAATACTTTGTTGATGTCTGTTCTTTTAGGCATAGTAACCCCCTTGTGTAATTAAAATATATGCTTTGCATATTATAACAAAATATAAAAAAATTGGTAGATACTTTTTGATTATTTATCTACCAATTTTTGCTATTTATTTATGTATTAAATATATAATAATTTACCATAATTACGAAAAGATCAGTGCCATTGCAGAATTGATACTTTCAATCAGCTCGTATAAATATACATTATTTATGCTATCACTATGATATGCAAGGGTAATGAATCCGTAGAATGTGCTGTCTGTAGCAAGAGGAATCGACATAATCTGTGATGCATCTGCTCTGAGCATATTCTTAGACTTATGGAATCTGTCCCAGTCAAGTGAGAACATAATCTTGGTACTGTCATGATCCTTGTAGGTGCTCAACCAGAAAAGAGGAACACTATTATCTACATTCTCAGCAACAATTCCGGCCTTCTCAACAAACTCTGACTTAATATAAATGTTATAAGAAGTAATACCTGCCTTCTCAGCATATGAAGGAAGTGTATCTGCCAAAGTATTTATATTTCTTGACTCACATACACCGCTGAAGAATCCGGATGCATCATAGAAGCATTCTCTTTCTCTGATAAGCTCTTCATTAAGCTTCTTGATATTAGCTCTTGCTTCTTCAAAATCAACAGAAGCACAACCGCAGGTAGCAGCAAACTCAAGTCTGCAAGGAATCAAATACTCACTGTCTGCAGCCATGTTTCCTGTAGCGATACCCTCAAATGCATCAAGAATAGCCTCTACTGTAGAAGCGGTATCATGTACTGCATTTGTAATCTTAGGAACATAATTAAGTCTCTCATCAGTAGTGCTCATACCGGTAATAATAGTCTGAGCAGGAATATTAATATTATTCTTCTGGAAATAGTTGCATGCAGCGCTTGCAATATTATCATCTGCGCAAATAAATGCATTAGGAAGATAATTTCCGGCAAAGAAATAATTGTTCAAGTACTCAACAACAGATTCCTCGGTTCCGGCTACGGCACCCATTCTTATTTCTTCAAGCTGAATCTGATGATTGGTAAGTACCTGCTTATATGCCTCAAGTCCGTCCTCAGACATTTTGCGTCCGTCATTGTAACCGAGATAATTAACCTGAGTACTTCCGTGAGTACCGATAACATGCTCAATAATAGCCGCATATGCTGACTTATAGTCATAATGCATTCTGCAAATTCCGGCAATATCACTGTTTACCCCAATTACAGGAATGCCTTCTGCTTTAGCATAATTAACGATGTCATTGATAGCGCTCTCATTGCAGATAAGCTCATCAAAAATAACAACCGCATCCAATCTGTTATATTTAATAAACTGGAAAATTTCCTTCTGTGAATCTAAGCCTTCATTACCATTAGACAAATCAGAAAAGGGTGCAAACATATGCACATCATAGCCCTTCTCCTTTGCTCCGTCACACAGTGCATTGACTGTTTCGTGAACAGAACTCTTTTGTAAGCTTGTAAGGCATACGCCAATCTGCTTCTTATCTCCCATTTATGTCACCTCTTATTACAATAAAGATTTAAGTAAATCAAAATCAATCATGATTAATACAATAATACTATTATATAACTAAATTCCTTATATAAAAAGTACTTAATCAGGATTTTTATTGAACAATTTTAGCTAAACCGCACGATAAATTAACCTTGATAACAGGTCTTACTCCGCAGCCTCCGGTATTAGCATTATTTCCGGTCAGCATATTCTCATCAAAATAACTGTTCCACATACAAATAACGCCTGAAGGGCTTCCGGAAGTATCTCTCAGCCACCAATCAATTGTATCAAAACCGTATGCTACACTGTTTTCATTATAATAACCGCTCTTGTTCTGCCCTATTGCTTTAGCAGTAGGTGTAGTGTAGTAAGACAAGCCGGCCATAGTTATTTTATTTACCTCATTGCTGGCAAGCAAATAAACATAGTCTTCAGTAATATCATAATTATTTAAGCTGCCATCACCCATGTCATAATACTTAGTATGATTGGTTACCAATACTAATGCTGCTCTCTCTTCAGGGCTAAAATTACTCAAAAATCCCGCTTCGTCAGTATATCCGTTACAACCGGAATCCATAGAAGCATCATCAGGAGAAGTACCGTCATATATTACTTTGAGATCGGAAGAATTAAGCCATGTTCTGAGAGTCGAAAGCATCCATCTTCCGGTACCATACATTTCAGAATATTCCGGATTACTGAACTGTTCATAATATGAAGCATTTCTTCCGGCTGTAGTAAAACCGGCCTTACCGCTTTCAGCTCCGTCAAAACCCTTCATAGTGATTACATTAGCAGCAATCATTTCAGCATTTCCGCCTTCATCTATCTCAAGAATCTGCCACTCAACAGCTTCTCCGAGATAACTGCCAAACAAAACACTCATTCCTACTGAATAATCATCTATGCTGACATTAGTAATATGATTTTGATTGTCTCCGTTATTAGAATTCTGTCCGGTTCCATTATTAACATCATTGTTTGACACTGAACCATTGTTAATACTTGCATTCGGATCTGCCGTAATAGCAGGATTCGAAGTCGGAGCATTTTTATTGATAACCACCAACACAATCACAATAGCTGCAATTAATATCACTGCCGCTATGCATCCGATTAGAGTATATAATGAAGCTCTGTTATTACGCCTCTTGTCATTTCGGCTGTTGGCATTTCGCCCGGCATTTATCTGACTGCTGTAATCCGACTCTTCATCATATGATGTATCGTTTACATAATAATCCGAATTATCATCAGCTTCATACTCTTCCTCATACTCTGCCTCATCATAGTCCTGATTACTGCTTGCGACATATACATCTTCATTTGATGCACACAATCCGTTCATTGCATCAAGCAAACGATAGTAATCCCTGTCTGCTTCCATATCCAACCACTGAAAAGGCATTAAAAAATACTCAAAGGATTTCGAAAGTTCGACCTCTTCAATTTTACAGGTTATAATCGGAACTCTTGCGTTTACCGATCTTTCCACCTCTCTCAACACATGCGGAGATTCGTTTGAAGCCTTTGATAAAAGCAATATCAATACATCAGCTTCATCTATACCTCTCATTATCTCTTCAGCGTAAGAAAAGCCTGTCCTGATGTTACGCGGTGCTATAAAGCATGCATTTCCGTTATTCTCAAGAAATTCACACACTTCATTGGCAACAGTACTGTTTTCAGTTGAATAAGAAATAAAAACCTGCATCGCTGTCTCTCATTTATCAATTTATTTTAATACTTCGAACAGCAAAGTCTGACCCGGTCTTAATTTTACACTGAAGCTATACTCAGGATCTTCATCAATATTTGTTGTAGCATCCATCATATGACTGGGTCCGGGTAAATGCTTTGCTTCACTGTAAACCATACCTGTCTCAATATTTCTGACACCCTTACATTCGCCTCTTACAACAATCTGCAAATCATTTACGGAATCTGTATAAGATACAGCCGCATATACATTATTGTCATAAGCATACAGGCTAAACTTGGGTGCTCCGGCAAGGAAAACCTCCTGTCCGATAGAAATATGCTTTGCCATAGACATTATAACCTCAGACGGCAATTTATACAAATCAGCAAAATTCTCCGGAACATTCAGGATAAAGAAGCGTCCTCTTCCATAGTTGTCCTCTGTCATTATCGGGAAATTATTCTCATCAGCAACTAAGGAAATATTACTATTGGTCGCGTTTGTTTTATAATCAAGTATTTCAAACATTACAGGCTTTTTGCCTTCATCAGTAATCACTGTATTCCAAGAATTAGCATTTTGAATTCTATACTTGCTTCCAATTACATGGCGTCCGGTAAGTCTGACTGAAGTAAGGTCCTTAATACCCTTGTCATACATCTTCTTAAAATAACCTACGGTTACTACAGCATTGCCGCCCTTGCGCACATATTCCTCAAGAATATCGATAGAATTTTCTTCTTCAGCTGTAGATTCTGTAAACAATACAGTCTGTGCCTCAGGATCAAAATAAGGTGAAGGATCAATTGCTATACCGCACATTCCGAGATAATTGTATACCTGATCTTCACCATCACCGTTATAAGGCTCCCAGGTTTTAACTCCTATAGGATTACCCATTTTCGAAAGCTGGTCGTCAATTCTATACAAAGCCTTACTAATAGCGGGAAGAACTGTTAATCCGCCAAAAATAGGAAGATTCCAAAGCATCATCTCACGTGCCTTACCAAACAGAGTAGCCTGTACCTGTTCGATAATCTGTGACATATTACTATCGCAATCAAAGGGATCTACCCATCCGCCGCCATTACGACCGGGTGCGATGCTTTCCATTAATCTCATTATCGAATATGACTCATAACGCTGAAGATGCTGCACACTGTAAGGAGATCTGGTTTCAGTACCGGTATAGATTCCGTCAAAAATATCCTTCTGCTTTCCCGGATTGAATCCGCACTCCTGATAACTCTCATACCAGTTAGGATACTTAATAACATACTTAACCTTGGGATTAACCTTCTTGGCTGCAGCTACTGCTTCCTTGGCAAAATTCGCCATTAACTCAAGACGATATTCCTTCCAGCTTCTCTTTCCTTTAGCCGCAATACACATTTCGCATCTGCAGGCAGTAAAGAAAAAGTCGTCAAGAATAAATTCATCAAAAACCTCTGCCAATTCACTTACCAACTGAAGCTGCTCTGCCTTGTGGGCCGGATCAGTATAGCAATAGGTATCAAAAATAGAAGGCTTTCTGATACCGTTAACAAGAGTTGTGCAGGTAATTCCTCCTGCCACCTCAAGGCCTCTTGATGTAACAATATTTTTTACAGCCTTCATACGCTCGACAGGTATAGAAACCGCACCTCTGTGATTTTCCAGATATACCTTATCAAGATGAATTTCTGACATAAATCCATCAATCATATCTGCTATCTGTGCATCCGTCATCTCAACGATATCATATGCTCTAATGTAGCTTACAAGCTTAAAATTATTAAATCCCTTCATATGCTTACCCCACTTAAAATTAATGATGTACCCCGACATCAATACAATAAAAATATTAACATTATAAAAGTAGAGTGACCATACTATTAAGTTACATTTTTATAACAAAATTTCAAACAACGAAATCTATCATTATGAATTTTAGTGCTATCAAAATTTGATGTTTATGGCTATAATAAATAACGGTGTCGCAAAAACACTTCACTTATAAACAATAATATCTATAGCCAAAAGTCATAGATAATAATCTGATTGGAGAAAACAATGGTATACAATAATATTCTTGAAGCTGTGGGTCATACTCCTATGGTTCGACTCAACAAAATGGTCGACGAGGACAGCGCAGAAATACTCGTTAAATTCGAAGGAGTAAATGTCGGCGGCTCTATCAAAACAAGAACTGCTCTCAATATGATAGAGGAAGCAGAAAAAGCCGGCATAATCAAAGAAGATACCATAATAGTTGAGCCTACCAGTGGCAACCAGGGAATCGGACTGGCTCTTGTAGGTGCAGTAAAGGGCTACAGAACCATCATAATAATGCCTGACTCAGTGAGCGAAGAAAGAAGAAAGCTTGTAAGACATTATGGTGCTGAAGTTAAGCTTATTCACGATGCAGGTGATATCGGTGCATGTATAGATGAATGCCTCCAGACTGCTCTTTCAATGGCAAAAAAGAATCCCAAGGTATTCGTACCCCAGCAGTTTGCTAACAAGAATAATACATTAGCACATAAAAAGCATACCGCACTTGAGCTTATGGAGCAGGTAGCAAAGCCTATTCACGGTTTCTGCTCAGGCATCGGTACAGGCGGTACTCTTACAGGCATTGGTGAGGTTCTCAAGGCTCAGTATCCCGACATAGAAATATGGGCTGTCGAACCCGAGAACGCTGCAATTCTTGCCGGCGGAACCATAGGCACTCATCTTCAGATGGGTATTGGTGATGGTATTATTCCTGATATCCTCAATAGAGAAATCTATGATGATATCTATATTGTCAAAGATGACGAAGCACTTAATACCGCTAAACGTCTGGCACGCGAGGAAGGTTTGATGTGTGGAATTTCGAGTGGAACAAACGTTGCCGCCGCTCTTAAACTTGCCAAGAAGCTCGGTAAGGGCAAAACTGTAGTAACCGTTCTTCCTGATACTGCAGAGAGATATTTCTCTACTCCTCTTTTCGGTGAGTAACAATAAACGTTAGTAAGCATAGCAAAAGCCCTGCCGTTTGGCAGGGCTTTATTGCTTCCCCAATATCTTCTCTATGACTTTAGAATACCATAAGCTTGTAAATTGCTTCGACATCCTTCTGCTCAAGAGTAACGAATCCGCCAATCTTGCCGCCTTCATTTCCTCTACCGTAGCAGCAGGTATAAGCAAGCTTTTCAATATCCTCTTCCTTAGCACCGAGCTCCTCAAAATTCTTAGGCATACCGATTGAAATAAGGAAGCTTCTGAGTGCCTCAATTCCTTCTTTTGCAGTACGCTCAGGATTTGCAAAATCCATCTGGCAACCCCATACGCGTACAGCAATCTGTGCAAATCTCATGACATCATGCTTAAGATTATAAGTAAATACTGCAGGCATAGTAACAGCAAGACCTGCACCATGAGCGCAATCATAAAGTGCTGAGAGCTCATGCTCAATCTGATGGCTGGTCCAATCCTGTGAACGGCCTACACCTACGATATTATTATGAGCAACCATTCCGGCCCACATAATATTTGCACGTGCTTCATAATCATTAAGGTTTGCCATTACCTTAGGTGCCTCATTCTTCATAGTAAGAATAAGAGACTCTATAAGTCTGTCAGTAACCTCTACATCCTTGGTATTGGTAAGATATCTTTCATAAAGATGAGCGATAATATCAGTAATACCGCATGCAGTCTGATATGCAGGAAGAGTCTGTGTAAGTTCAGGATTAAGAATAGAGAACTTAGGTCTGTAAGCCTCTCCGCTTGCGCCTCTCTTAATCATACCATCCTCATGTGTTATAACCGAATCAGGTGATCCTTCCGAACCGGCTGCAGCAATTGTAAGTATAGTACCAACAGGAAGTGCTTTGGTTACAGGCTTTCCCTGATAGAAATCCCAGAAATCTCCATCATAAACAGTACCGGCTGCAATTGCCTTAGCTGAATCGATGGTACTACCACCGCCAACTGCAAGAATAAAATCTACATTCTCCTTCTTGCAAAGTTCAATACCTTTGTATACAAGTCCGCTTCTGGGATTGGGCATTACTCCCCCCAATTCAACATATGTAATAGCAGCTTCATCAAGCGACTTCTTAACTCTGTCAAGGAGGCCGCTCTTAACTACAGAACCGCCACCAAAATGAATAAGAACCTTAGAACCGCCAACTCTCTTAACAAGTTCACCTGCCTTAGCCTCTTCCCCTTTTCCGAATGCAAAGTAAGTAGGTGCATAAAAAGTAAAATTCTGCATTATAATACCCTCCGAATTATAATCATTCAATATAAGTCCTGTTCTGCCAGGAATAAATCTTCTTCGTCTTTTATCTTCCCATCTTCTTTGCGAACTTCTTAAGTTCCTCCGGGATATGAATCGTCTGAGGACACACTTTTTCACAGCTGTGACAATTTATACAACACTCCGGCTGTTTGTCTTCTTCAATTGATGCAAGTGCCATTGGTGCAATGAAATCACCGGCTCCTGCAACCATTGCCTCATTATAGAGCTTAAGAAGGAATGGAATATCTAACTTCTTAGGACACTTACTTACGCAGTAATGACAGCCGGTACAAGGAACTGTAGTCTTTGCAATCATATCATCTGCTATTCCAAGGATAAGCGCCATCTCATCTTCATTTAATGGCTTATTCTCTTCGTAAGTTTTGATATTCGCCTTAAGCTGCTCCATATTTGACATTCCGGAAAGTGTCATTGTTACACTTGGAATAGACTGCAAAAATCTAAATGACCATGCAGGTACACCCTCATCCGGTCTTGCGGCCTTGAGTTTAGCTGTTGCCTCATCAGAAAGTGTTGCAAGCTGACCACCTCTTACAGGCTCCATAACCCATACAGGAATATTCCATTTATCAAGAAGTTCAACCTTACCCTTAGCATCCTGAAACTTATAGTCAAAATAATTAAGCTCAATCTGACAGAACTCCATGTCTTTTCCATACGCTTCAAGGAATCGTGTCATGCATGCGATATCCCCATGCGTAGAAAAACCAAGGTGCTTAATACGACCATTTTTCTTCTGTTCACAGAGAAACTCATAAATACCAAACTTAGGATCTAAATAAGCATCAATGTTCATTTCACAGACAT
>JAKSRU010000010.1 GCA_024403475.1 Lachnospiraceae bacterium
CAGTACCCTTGAAAAGCTTGCTCTGATCGAGGAAATCGTAAAGAATCTTAGCCTTTTCAATATTCTTCTGCTTCATAGCCTCAAGTCCGCCATTCTTAAGGAGCCACTTGAATACCTTGCCGCAGATATAAATTGTGTAGCAAGGAGGTGTGTTATAAAGTGAATCATTTTCTGCCTGAGTCTTCCACTTAAGCATGGTAGGAGTTCCGGGAAGGCACTCATCAGGAATAAGATCCTCTCTAATAATAGCAATAACTGCACCTGCAGGTCCAACATTCTTCTGAACACCGCCATAGATTACGCCATACTTGGTTACATCAACAGGCTCTGAAAGGAAGCATGATGAAATATCAGATACAAGAACCTTGCCCTTAGTATTAGGAAGCTGCTGGAACTTTGTACCATAAATAGTATTGTTCTCGCAGATATATACATAATCCATATCATCCGTAATAGGAAGATCTGAACAATCAGGGATATATGAGAATGTCTTGTCAGCCGATGATGCAAGCTCAACTGCCTCACCGTAAATTTTAGCTTCCTGATATGCTTTCTTAGCCCACTGACCGGTGATGATATAACCTGCCTTCTTATTCTTCATCATGTTCATAGGAACCTCAGCGAAGAACTGAGAAGCACCGCCCTGAAGGAAAAGTACCTTATAGTTATCAGGAATGTTCATAAGCTCACGAAGATCAGCCTCAGCTTCCTTGATAATCTGATCATAAACCTTCGATCTGTGGCTCATCTCCATTACAGACTGGCCGCTACCCTGATAATCAAGCATTTCAGCTGCAGCTTCTTTTAATACTTCTTCAGGGAGCATTGCAGGTCCTGCAGAAAAGTTGTAAACTCTGGACATTTTCAAATATCCTCCTCTTTAATAATTTAAAGCGTTATATAACGCTACTTTATAAAATAACTTTTTAATAAAATTAAGTCAAGAAAAAATCATAACTTAATAGAAAACAACTATAGGAATACCTATTTCAACCTTTTCGAAAAGGATTTCCGCTACTTCTAACGGTAAATTTATCTGTCCGTGTGAGCCCTGGGTCTTATAAATCTCACCACCGTATTCTTCTCTCCAGGTAGAGTCATTTAAGCCGTAATTCTTAAAATATGGCATCCAATAATTAACAAAAGAAGTAAAATCAGCACCTATTATATATCTGTTAACCTCTTTGCTTATTATAGAATACGTACCCTGCAAGGTGTCATTTCTGGTTTTTATATTACCTGAAACCACATCCGAATCGACCATCAGCGTACCATTTTCATAATAATACATATGCTGCTCAGTCAAATCCACTTCAATATAAGTGCTGCCGATATCATTCTTACCTTTGGTATAAGCTGTCATCAAATACTCAGGCTCGTGATAATCAGGGGTTCCGTCATGAACAGATTCATCCAACAAAATATTGGTTAAAAATTCGATTTCCGGTTCGGGATTAAGTAAAGTACCGTAAGTACCGCCATTTACTTCTACTGTATCACCTCTGGTTGCTTCGAAATATCTGACCTTTTCAAAGGTATCATACTCCTCACACAGTTCTGTAACCCATTCGACAACCTTTTCATCGTCAAGAATATAATTACCGTGCTCATCCTCAACAGGAAATCCGTTTGCTAATTTAAGGAAATTAATAGTAATCTTTGGTGTAAACTCAATTTTTTCAGCACCCATATCGTATACAATGTCACAGTGCTGAAATTTATCAAGCTTATCATACCTTTGCATGTTCTTTCTCTGAACCGAATCCGGTTCATAATCGAAGTAATACACAGATTCATCAAGAAGTAAAGTGTTATTACCCTGCATTACTCCGGAATATAGATCAGAAAAGGCTTTATCATAATCTAATCTATGCACAAGATTATTTGTATATGAATACTTCTCATCCACTATCGAGTAATAAAGAATATAATCCGGTTTGCGTTCTATTTCATCAGAAACAAAATCCAAATCAAAAAATGTTGACTTAAGATCGTTCTCAGCTATTGAAAATATAGGATTAACGGAATAAGTTTTTGCATTACCGACAGCACCAAGCCATCCAAAGGCATTCTGCCCCTTTAATAAATCAGAAACTGTATTTCCGTAATCATAGCTGTATTCAACATGAGACATATCCAATACATACTCTGTACCATCTTCTCTGATTACCGTTACTGAAGGCACAACATCATCAGAGGACACGAGTGATAACGCCTCCTCCGATGTAAGTCCGGTACAATAATATCCGTTAATCCATGTATTATATGAAAAATGATTTAAGTAATAAATCGACATTCCGATATAAAACAAAATAAACAACAATATTATTAATGCCAGGCAAATAATATGAATAAGTATTATTTTTTTTCGCGGAATAATATTATTCTCTTGCTGCAAGATCATCACCATCAAATACTTCGCTTATAGGTGCTCCGGCGGGAACCATAGGGAATACCTTATCATCTTCAGGAATGATACACTCAATTAATACAGGCTTTTTAAGAGCAATAGCCTTTTCAAATGCAGGTCCGACTTCCTCAGGCTTTGTTACTCTGATTGCAGTACAGCCTAAGCCCTCTGCCACCTTACAAAAATCTACACCATCATTAAGAATAGTATTAGAATAACGCTTGCCGTAGAACAATGTCTGCCACTGACGAACCATTCCTAATACGCTGTTATTAATAACAACTTCAATAATAGGAATATTGTATCTGCTTGCAGTAGCAAGTTCATTCATATTCATTCTGAAGCATCCGTCACCGGCAATATTTACGCAGATATCATCAGGTCTGCCAACCTGAGCACCGATACAAGCGCCCAGACCGTAACCCATGGTACCAAGTCCGCCCGATGAAAGGAATGTTCTGGGCTGAGTATAACCATAATACTGAGCAGTCCACATCTGATGCTGTCCTACATCCGTACTGATTACAGCCTTACCCTTAGTTACTCTATCCAACTCTTCAATAACATAAGGACATGAAAGCTGACTGTTATCATACTTAAGAGGATACTTTTTCTTAAGTTCTTTAATTCTTGCCATCCAATCAGGATGTGTCTGCTTAGAAATTCTCTTGTTAAGATCCTGTAAGGTAGTCTTTAAGTCACCCACAAGACTTGCATCTACTCTTATATTCTTATTAATTTCAGCCGAATCAATATCTATATGAATGATCTTAGCATTTTCGGCAAATTTCTTGGGATTGCCGATAACACGATCCGAGAATCTGGCACCAAGTGCAATGAGCAGGTCACACTCCGAAACACCAAGGTTTGAAGTCTTAGTACCATGCATACCAATCATTCCGGTATATCTGTCACTATGACCGTCAAAAGCACCCTTGGCCATCAAGGTATCGCATACAGGACAATCAAGTAGCTCAGCAAGTTCAGCAACTTCAGGTGAAGCCTCAGAAATAATAGCACCACCACCTACATAAATATAAGGCTTATGTGCTTTGCAAAGGATCTCAGAAACTTCTACAATCTGACTCTCTGTATACTTACATTCTTTTCCATCAGGCTCTTCAACCGCCATAGGTACATATTCGGTAACTGCAGCAGTTACATCCTTGGTAATATCAACCAAGACAGGGCCCGGGCGACCGCTTCTTGCAATCTTAAACGCTCTTCTGATGGTATCTGCAAGCTCATCAATCTGCTTAACAATAAAACTATGCTTAGTAATAGGCATAACTACACCTGCAATATCAACCTCCTGGAAAGAATCCTTTCCGAGTGCAGGAAGATTAACATTTGCAGTGATTGCCACAACAGGAATTGAATCCATAAAAGCAGTCGCAATACCGGTTACAAGATTTGTAGCACCAGGGCCGGAAGTAGCCATACAAACGCCTACTTTGCCTGTTGCTCTTGCATATCCGTCAGCAGCATGTGCAGCCCCCTGCTCATGGCTTGTGAGAATATGACGGATTTCGTTACTATGCTTATATAAAGCGTCATAAATATTTAAAATTGTGCCTCCGGGATAACCAAATACTGTATCAACTCCCTGTTCCTTAAGGCATTCGATTACGATTTCAGATCCATTAAGCTGCATATCAAACCTCGCAATAATATATGTTTAGTCTATAACAATTTTAAGATCAGTTCTTGGGCATTTCAAGTACTGCGCCTCTGTTACCGCTGGTAACCATCTGGCAGTAGCGAGAAAGATATCCTGTAGTAACCTTAGGCTCACGAGGCTGCCATTTTGCCTTTCTGGCAGCAAGCTCTTCATCAGAAACCTTAAGGTCAAGCTTCATCTCAGGAATATTAATTGAAATGATATCTCCTTCTTCAACAAGAGCAATAGGTCCGCCTACTGCAGCTTCGGGAGAAACATGTCCGATTGATGCACCTCTTGATGCACCTGAGAAACGTCCATCTGTAATAAGTGCTACTGTAGAGCCAAGTCCCATACCTGCAATTGCAGATGTAGGATTGAGCATTTCTCTCATACCGGGGCCACCCTTAGGGCCTTCATATCTGATAACAACAACATCACCGGCAACAATCTTACCGCCCTTAATAGCCGCAATAGCATCCTCTTCACACTCAAACACACGAGCAGGTCCTTCGTGAACCATCATCTCAGGGACAACTGCAGAACGCTTAACTACAGAGCCATCGGGAGCAAGATTTCCCTTAAGTACTGCAAGTCCGCCGGTAGTTGAGAAAGGATTGCTTACAGGTCTGATAACTGTCTCGTCTTTATTAACTGCATTCGCAATATTCTCACCAACAGTCTTACCGGTAACAGTCATACAATCTGTATTAAGAAGTCCTATATCGGCAAGCTCCTTCATTACAGCCCATACACCGCCTGCCTCGTTAAGGTCTTCCATATATGTAGGACCTGCAGGAGCAAGATGGCAAAGATTCGGAGTCTTCTCTGAGATGGGATTAGCATATGCAATATCAAAATCAAATCCGATTTCATGTGCAATTGCAGGAAGGTGAAGCATAGAGTTAGTAGAGCATCCGAGCGCCATATCTACAGTAAGTGCATTAAGGATTGCTTCTTTAGTCATAATCTGACGTGCAGTAATTCCCTTTCTGTACATATCCATAACTGCATAACCGGCTTCCTTTGCAAGACGAATACGAGCTGAATATACTGCAGGAATGGTACCATTGCCTCTAAGTCCCATTCCAAGTGCCTCGGTAAGACAGTTCATAGAGTTTGCTGTATACATACCTGAGCATGAACCGCAGGTAGGGCATACATTCTCAACAAAATTCTCAACATCCTCTTCGGTCATTGTTCCTGCAGCATACGAACCAACTGCCTCAAACATAGATGAAAGTGATCTCTTCTGTCCGCCTACATGACCTGCAAGCATAGGACCGCCTGATACAAACACAGTAGGAAGATCAAGTCTTGCCGCCGCCATAAGAAGGCCGGGAACATTCTTATCACAGTTAGGAACCATAACTAATGCATCAAACTGATGAGCAAGAGCCATACACTCAGTTGAATCCGCAATAAGATCTCTGGTAACAAGTGAATACTTCATTCCGATATGACCCATAGCAATACCATCACAAACAGCAATGGCAGGGAATACTACAGGGACACCACCTGCTTCTGCAACACCCATTCTTACAGCATCAACAATTTTATCAATATTCATATGGCCGGGTACAATCTCATTATATGAGCTTACAATACCAACCATAGGCTTCTTCATTTCATCCTTGGTAAAACCAAGTGCATTAAACAAACTTCTTGCAGGTGCCTGCTGCATGCCTGCTCTTGCATTATCACTCTTCATCGTAACCTCCGGGATACTAAAGTATATAAAAATATCTCTAAATAATTTAAATTAAATTCTCTCACAAAGAAGATCGCCCATCTCTGAGCATGAAACCTTTGTTGTTCCTTCTGAATAAATATCTACAGTACGATAATTATCCTTAAGCACCTGACGAACTGCATTCTCAATTGCATCAGCTTCCTTATCCAAATCAAAGCTGTATCTGAGCATCATTGCAGCACTGAGAATAGTTGCAATGGGATTTGCAATATTCTGTCCTGCGATATCAGGTGCCGAACCATGGCTGGGCTCATAGAGACCAAACTTTGAATCGTTAAGGCTTGCGCTTGAAAGCATACCAATTGATCCGGTAACCATACTTGCTTCATCAGAAAGGATATCACCAAACATATTCTCGGTAAGAATAACATCAAACTGTGCAGGATTTTTTACAAGCTGCATAGCACAGTTATCAACAAGCATATGTTCCACTTCAACCTCAGGATAATCTGCAGCCACTTCGTTTACAATCTTTCTCCAAAGTCTTGATGAATCAAGTACATTTGCCTTATCTACAGAAGTGACCTTCTTGCGTCTCTTCATTGCAATTTCAAATCCCTTAATGGCAATTCTTCTGATTTCGTGCTCATAATAGGTTAATGTATCAACAGCCTTAAGCTCACCATTTTCTTCAGTGGTAGATCTTTCACCGAAATACAGACCACCGGTAAGCTCACGCATAATAAGCATATCAAAACCGGCCGCACTAATTTCCTCCTTAAGAGGACAAGCAGCAGCAAGTTCTTCGTAGAGATAAGCAGGTCTTAAATTAGCAAAAAGATTAAGTTCCTTTCTAATCTTAAGAAGTCCGGCCTCAGGTCTCTTTTCAGGGGGAAGCTTGTACCAAGGTGAAGTTGATGTATTGCCGCCTATAGAACCCATAAGAACTGCATCAGCAGCCTTTGCTGTAGCTATAGCCTCATCAGTAAGAGGAATACCGTGAACATCAATTGATGCACCACCCATAAGAATATCAGTAAACTTCATTTCATGACCAAACTTAGTGCCTACTGCACAAAGTACCTTCTTTGCCTGATCTACAATTTCAGGACCGATTCCGTCACCGGGAATGCATGTAATATTAAGAACCATTTTCTAATCTCCTTTTGCAGAAAAAGGGCAGCCAAGGCTGCCCTGAATCTTTTTATTTTTTTACTCTGCGGATTCAGACTTCTCAACCTTGCTGATAGCTGACTTATCCATAGGAATACGACAGTTACGGTTGTTTCCAAACTCTACAATTACGGTATCATCTGTAATATCGATGATAATGCCATAGAAACCTGAAGTAGTAAGAACGCAATCTCCAACGCCCATATTGTTAAGCATTTCCTTAAGACGCTTCTGCTCCTTCTTCTGAGGTCTCATAAAGAAAAACCACATAGCAAAAATTATAACGCCGTAAATAGCTACCATTGTTACAATGCTAAACCATCCGCCACCTGCAGGTGCTTCAGCTGCATCTGTAGCTACTTCGCCTGTTGTCTCTGTCAAAAGTACTAAGAAATCCATTTTAAGCCTCCTAATGCTATTAAAAATATACCGAATTTATATTACACAATAATCTATGTATCGGCAAGTAAAATATTATCTTTTTAATCTTCCCCGGCAGCAAAGCCTTCAAGTCTTGCTTTTTTATATGCAGCAAAATTGCCATCATCCAAAGCATTTCTAATCTCTGCCATCATATTATTATAAAAATACAAATTATGAAGTACGCACAATCTCATACCAAGCATTTCATCAGCAGTTAAAAGATGCCTGATATATGCTCTTGAATATCTGGTACATGCAGGGCATTTGCACTCCTCGGAAATCGGTCTTGAATCATTTTTAAACTTAGCATTTTTCATGTTAAGCTTGCCATGATTAGTATATACATGTCCATGTCTTCCGTTTCTTGAAGGATATACACAATCAAAGAAATCAATACCTCGTTCAACACCTTCAAGAATATTAGCAGGTGTGCCGACACCCATAAGATATGTAGGTTTATTCTGAGGTAAATAAGGAACTACATGTTCAAGAATATCATACATTTCCTCATGAGTTTCTCCGACTGCCAAGCCACCCACTGCATATCCCGGCAAATCCAGTTCGGATATTCTCTTGGCATGTTCAATACGAATATCAGAATATACAGCACCCTGATTTATTCCAAATAAAAGCTGTTCCTTATTAATAGTAGTTTCAAGACTATTGAGTCTGTCCATCTCCTTTTTACATCTTTCAAGCCATCTGGTGGTTCTATCTACAGACGGTTGAACATAAGAACGCTCTGCTTTTGCCGGAGGGCACTCATCAAATGCCATAGCAATTGTTGATGCAAGATTCGACTGAATCTGCATACTTTGCTCAGGCCCCATGAAAATCAGTCTGCCATCTACATGTGAGTGGAAGGTAACACCCTCTTCTTTAATTTTACGTAATCCAGCAAGAGAGAAAACCTGAAATCCGCCGGAATCGGTAAGTATAGGTCTGTTCCAAACCATAAACTTATGAAGTCCGCCCAAATCATGAATCAGTTCATCACCGGGTCTTACATGTAAATGATATGTATTTGATAATTCTATCTGACAGCCGATATTTTCAAGGTCTTCCGTAGATACCGCGCCCTTAATAGCGCCAACTGTACCGACATTCATAAAAAGAGGCGTCTGAACAGTTCCATGCACCGTCTTAAATTCAGCACGCTTTGCACGACCTTCTGTCTTTAATAATTTATATTCAGTCAAGGTATATCTCCCAAAACTCTTCAAGAGTAATACCTTCCTCATACATTACTGTTGCCGCTTCCACACCAACATATCTGAAATGCCAGGGTTCATACTCTATAGTAGTTATATATTCTTTTTCTTTAGGATATCTGAGAATAAATCCGTATTTATGAGCATTAGCTGCAAGCCATTGACCTGCTCTGGTATCCTCAAAGCCTTCACTCAGAGACTTGTAGGAATCACACAGGAAATCAAAGCATAAACCTGCCTCATGCTCACTGGTACCGGGAATAGTAACTGCCTGTCCGGCAAGCTTATATGCTTCAAGATAACTCATTCCGGTATTCATAAATTTAGTGATTTTGTTGTTATACAAGGAAACCTGTAAAGATGAGGTTCTGTAGGGTGATGCAATATAAAGTCCGGTACCTGCATTTCTGGCATCTCGAATCAAAAGCAAGAGATCTTCAATAACTCGTTTATCACATGTCCATGAACCGTAAACTGTTCCCAGTTCAACAGTATAATCATCAGGAATTGAATGTATTTTGTTAATAAGAATTAATCTCCAGTCTTCCGGATCAAATGCATATCCGTCATATGAGGTATCAGGATTATATTCATTAACCTTATTCGCAATTCCATATCTTGCTAATGCACTGTTAAGCACAGCATCTGTAAGATACAAATCTGAACTGTTGTCAACAACAGCAGGTTCTTCAACAGGCGCAGTCTCAGGCTGTTCACCGGACGAATCGGTTGCAGGTGCAGCTTCACCTTCAGGTAAATAATCTTCACCCTCAAGCATGCCGTAATAGTCCATATTCTCATTCACACTATTTTCAGAGCCTTCAGCATACACAAGACTTGAAAATAAAGGAATAACCAAGGCTGCGCAAAGAGGAATTGCTATTTTTTTTGATGTTACTTTTAAGACGTTGAGAATACCCTTCCAACGTACAGGGCGTAAATTTTTCATAAAAATCCATTCATAAATACATATATTAAAGCTTATGGAACATAATACAGTTAGGTGTATGCACCTTAAGAGGCTTGCCGTTCATAACCATAGTATGAGCATCTAAGTCAATAGCAAAGAATGTCATACTGTTTGTCTCATGGTTAAGAGATACAAGGAACTTGTTGTTAGGGAATATCTCAGCATCCTTAGGATACTCACCGGCTATAGGAAGCATAAAATTCTTCTTAATCTTACCGGTCTTCTGATCCACATCGTATACTGCAACAGAGTTATCTCCCGCAATCGAAGTAAGCAGATAATTATAATCCGTAGAGAAGCTGAATGCACTTACGGCATTTGTACCATACTCCCACTTGAGTACCTGCTGAGACTGAATCTTAGTAAAGTAAGGAAGATTATTCTTAAATTCATATTCATACACATCAATAAAGCACTTCTGCTCATGAAGAATATAAATAAACTTACCGTCCTTAGAAATCTTAATATGTCTGGGAGCAGATTCAAGTTCGCTTCTGATAATATCTACAAGGCGCATCTTTCCGCTGACCAAATCAAGAGAATATACATTTACATGATCCATACCCTGATCAGCGACAAGAAGGAATCTGTTATCATGAGTCATTCTTGCGCAATTAATATGGGGACGGAAGTTTCTGTTAGCCATACTTCCCATGCCCTTATGATATATTTCATCTGTAATCTTACCGATTGAACCATCATCATTAAGCTCAAGAACAGTAAGCTTACCGTCATGATATCCTGCAACAAACAAATATCGATCAGTATAATCAGTTGAAACATAGCAGCCTCTCATACCATTGATCGAGGCGGCATTAATAAATTCAAGAGCTCCGTCAGGCATGATCTTAAATGCTTCAACACCCATGTCGGTAATTGAATAAAGATATTTTCTATTATGAGATTCTGCAAGATAAGAAGAATTGGTAATCTGAACCTTGTCCTTCTCAATAAATCTTCCGTTATCAATATCTACATCGTAAATACGAATTCCGTGATTATCACCCTGTGTATAGGTTGATACATAAGCAACATACTTGTTTTTAGCCATACTGTTGAACTCCAATCTGATGTCTGAATTTTATGAATTGACTAATCTGCACAGTTTTGTGCATTACATATTCTATCACATAAATAAAGTTTTGAATATAAAATAAATTATGATGTTTTTGACTTATATTGTCTTTACTGATAATATTATTTAGAACTAAATCAAGTGAAAAACTAATAAAAATATAAAATGAATGCAATTATAAATAACAACTGATACATTCATAAATATAAAGAGGTATATTATGGCAGGTTCATCATTTGGCAATATATTCAGAATTACTACCTGGGGAGAATCTCACGGTGCTGCTCTTGGTGTGGTTGTAGACGGCGTCCCGGCAGGAATCGAGCTTTGCGAAGAAGATATTCAGAGATTTCTTGATAGAAGAAAGCCGGGAACATCTTCTCTTTCAACACCTAGAAAGGAAGACGACAAGGTCGAAATACTTTCCGGAATATTCGAGGGCAAAACGACAGGCTGCCCTATTTCTATGCTTGTAAGAAACACTTCACAGCATTCGCAGGATTACAGTGAAATTGCATCCTACTACAGACCCGGACATGCTGATTATACCTTCGATGAAAAATACGGATTTCGTGATTACAGAGGCGGCGGTCGTTCTTCAGGAAGAGAAACTATCGGCAGAGTTGCAGCCGGAGCTATTGCTTCTAAAGTATTAAGTGAGCTGGGAATAAGTGTTGAAGCATACACAACCGCAATCGGCCCTGTAAATGCATGTCTTGATAATTATTCAAGAGAAAAAGTATTAAATAACGCAACTGCAATGCCTGATAACGATGCCGACAAAGAAGCATTAGAATATGTGGCAAAAATGAGAAGTGAATACGATTCTGTAGGCGGTGTTATGGAATGTAAGGTTACCGGTCTTCCGGCAGGCCTCGGTGATCCTGTATTTGAAAAGCTTGATGCTAACCTGGCAAAAGCAACCATGAGCATAGGTGCTGTAAAAGCTGTAGAAATCGGTGACGGAGTTAAGGTAAGCACCTCTCTCGGCAGTGAAAACAACGATTCATTTGTCATCGAAAATGACAGCATAATAAAGATGACTAATCACAGTGGCGGAATTCTCGGCGGTATAAGTGACAGCTCTCCTGTTGTTGTTCGTGCTTATGTCAAGCCCACTCCTTCTATTTTTAAGGAGCAGAAAACTGTTAATAAATCAAATGAAGATATATCAGTACAGATAAAAGGAAGGCACGATCCAATAATCGTCCCCCGTGCAGTTGTTGTGTTTGAATGTATGACTGCTATTACAATTCTTGATGCATTACTTTTGAATATGACTTCAACAATGAACGGCATCAAAAAATTCTACTCATAAAATAAAAACAAGCTTGTTAAGAAATTATTCTTAACAAGCTTTATTTTTTCACTAATTCCTTTTTTATTGCAGCAAAAGTTTCTCGTTCACCTTTTTCAGCTAACATTTCCAGATATTTTAACAAAATACTTCTGGTATATTCGTGTAAAGGAGCTTTATCTGTCCCTAAATAATAATATTCCAGCGGATCCTTATCTGTATATTTTTCACCGCGATATACCTTGCTGGCCGCTATTCTATCCATCAACATTTCAGCAATATACTTATCCGGCATAGGTACCGGTATCATAATATCACCATCGTCCTTACGATAATGAGAATTGTAATCAATCCAGTACTCATAATGGTGCTTATTTCTACCTTTGTGATGTAACCAGGCTGATGAATAACCTATATCTTCTCGTTCGGCATTATTAGGGCTTCTGTCACCTTGAAAATATTTTGCACCTACAAAGAACTCACTTGGAGAAAATTTAGACAAATCGTGAGTAAGCCCCTGCCAATATAATCCGATAGCAAAGCATCCCTTTCTGACAAGTCGACGGTGGCGAACAATTGTGCAAAAATGCTTCCACGCGCTTCCCATTATTTCTCTCCTAACTTTGGCATAACTGTATATAGACTTATTGAATGTTCGGCTACAGTAACGCTTAAATCATCATTAGTAGTAGCTGCATCTGTTAGTGTTTCATCTGTTTTTAAGATGGCTTTCCAAACCATACCTTTAGGTGGTCTGGGCATAGATAAAACCACCGGCTGCCAGTGCATATTTATTGCCATATACAAAAGCTTACCGTTATCACAAAACATAATACCTATATCATGCTTGTGTCCTTCTGTCTGAGTCTTCCAGGCGCTCTCTCCATGATATGAAATCTCAGGATATCCGCAGCCTGCCACATCTACCATAGACAATTCACGCCTTCCGTGTAAGATTGGATATTCTTTTCTGATTTTTATAGCAGTTTTTATATAATCTATATTAGAAAAATTCTTTTTTGCAAGACTCCAATCAACCCATGTAACCTTAGAATCCTGACAGTATGGATTGTTATTACCGTTTTGAGTTCTTCCGAATTCATCACCCATTACTATCATAGGAGTTCCGGAACTGAGCAAAAGCATCAGCAACGCATTTCTAATTTGCTTTTTTCTAAGATTCAACACCTTAGTCTTTCGACTGCCACCTTCTTCTCCACAGTTCCAGCTGCAATTATAATCATTACCGTCACGGTTTTCTTCTCCGTTATCTTCATTATGCTTTCTCTCATATGAAACCATATCCATAAGAGTAAATGAATTAAACGAATCAAAATAATTGACAGTCGCATAACCGGAATTATTCTGTCTTATACATGCCAACGCATCAAGTATAGAGAACTCATCAGCTTTAAGAAATCTTCTCATGCTGAACATATAATCATCTCTATACAATGCATATCGCTTATCAGTCTGTGACCCGATTGCGTTATTAATATATACTCCTTCAACGGAATCAACCCAAATCTTAGAAGAAGTAAGAATACTGCTATTTTCAATCAATCCAAGATTAATGTTTTCTCCCAGAATATGGAAACCGTCAATATGATATTTAACAGTCCAATATTCAAGAATCGAAACAATCTCAGACCTCGAAAAATCCTTTGGGAAAAACATCTGAATAATGACTTCCAGTCCATTACTGTGAAGTGCTTTCACCATATCCATAAATTCTACAGATGAATCCTTTGAATATGAATAAGCCGATTTAACAGAATAATAATAACCCTTGCAGTAACCCCAATAATTAAGACGTCCGGTCTTATTGTCGCATTCATTAAATTCATTTATCGGTTGTAATTCAAGTGTAGTAACACCCAATTCCTTGAGATAATCTATTTTATCAGTAATGCCTTTAAAGGTACCTTTATACCTTGTACCTGAAGAACTATGCTTAGTAAAACCTCTTACATGTAACTGATATACAAATGCATCCTCATATTTTATATGTGGATTGACATCATCTTCATTTGAGAGGAAATCAAACACAGCTAAACGATAATCTACACTGTCAAAGAGGCCATATTCCGCATTAGTTATATATCTGTCAGCCCTTTCATCAGTATAAAAAACATCATCACAATAAAAAGCATAAGCCCATTTACTGTAGTCATAATTTTTAATTGTAACTGACATTTCAGAGCCGGAATACAATCCACCCATAGCAGGATATTTAGCAATCAGTTCAAAATCCTTTGTGCTAAATACAGCAACACCGATTTCAAATGAATTCTCATCAATATCCTTAATTGTATTATTCATTGCAGCTTCTTTGAAAGCAACTTCAGCAGGCAATTTGCAAATTAAATCACTTGATTTTGCAGCCTTATATGCAGCTAAAGCTTCTCTTTTGTCAATAATAAAACTGCATCCGTCAGCTGACGGAATACTCTTTAATCTATTAAAATATGCATATTTTTCAAAATTGAAATTAAGTTTACTCATAAGTCAAATTATAGCTTATTGCTAAAGGATAAACAAGAAGGTATAATTCATCATATAACTAAGAAAATGTATATTTTTATATATATTGGAGGAATAAAATGAGCAAAAAAACTTATGAAGCACCCAAGGAACAGATGTCTGTAACTTTGGAGCTGGATGAATTAGGTTCTGTAGAATGTGAAGTTATAACCATAATTTCAATCGATGATAAGGATTACATCGTTTTATTGTATAAACCCAAGGGGGCTTCAGATGACGAAGCTGAGATTTGGTTCTACGGCTATAAGGAAAATCCTAATGACCCTAACGAAGAGCCTGAGCTTATATACATCGACAGCGATGAAGAATATGAAATTGTCGCTGATGCCTTTGATGAGTATCTTGATGAACTCGAATACGATGAATTAGATTAACTCGAAAACAAAATAGATTAACTAATCTATAATCAGTCTTTATAATTTAACAGTCTATATAAAGTAATAGCCTATCCCGTACTGCTTAGCATTCAGGGATAGGCTATATTTATTTAAATTAACTGTTTACCAAATATTATCACCATAGTAATTATTAGGATTCTGATCATGATTTAATGTATCATTTCTTTCCTCATTAGCTTGGTTCATATAATCCTGTAATTGTTGTTCGATAGGGTCAACAGGCTGCTCCTGCTGTCCGCCATCCTGCTCATCAGGATTTTGATTTTGGTTTTGGTCTTGGTCCTGGTCACCATCACCGTTGTTCTGATTCTGGTCTCCACCACTGCCACCATCCTGGCCGTCGTTTCCATCACCACCTCCGCTACTGCTATCCTCATTAATCATAAGGAAGTTTGCGAATCTGATTTGTGTTGCAATAGGATCGTCAGCATACAAAGTAATAACCGCATCAAGAGTTCTTCCGTTATATGACTTTGTCAAATCAACCTGTACAATATATTCTTCTTCGGCGTATTTAATCATAGGATTTTCGCCTTCGATTTCATGTACATAATAATAATGAGTTCCTTCATCAGCAACCTTATAGGTAATAGTTGCAAAGGTAATGAATCCATCAGCCTCATTATATGAAGTATATTCCTGTGCACCGGGTAATTCAGTTTTGTTCTCATCAGCCACTTCAATAAATGAAAACTCAAAATCATTACCACTTAACTGTCTCTGGTTACCTCTGCTGTCATATAAGAATTTATTGCCGTAGAAGCTGAAGGTATCCTTTATATCAGCATAATATTCGATATAACTCTCAATCTCATTAAAAAGAATTTGTGCCTCTTCATCATGACCCGTTTCCATATCAACATTAGCACAACCCTTTTCGGTAAGAACTTCTTCTACAAGCAGAAGCTGATCGATAATAGGATCGATATCGTCTTTATTATTAATTGTTACATCAACCAGCTTAAGCATAGCCAATGCTTTATTAACTCGGATATCACACTCAGCCGCCTTGGTAGGATATTTTGCAAGTGCATCATCATATTGCGCTATAGCCATTTCATATTCACCCTTTTTATAAAGGATATCTCCTTTGTTAAAGGAGCTGATATAAGGCTGAGTAAAACCTAAAAACCACAGCTTATTAAATTCATAAACACGTTTATTGTATTTGTTAATCATAACTTCATTACTAATGGTATTTACCAAAAGAATTAGAAAGAATATGAAAAACAATACCCAAACAGAAATACAAATTTTTTTCTTCATAAAATCACCGATAAATTATACTTTTCTCTCACTAAGCTGCTTTTTAGTAAATATACATTCAACAATTACCATTACAAGCAAAGCGATAACAAAGTAAAAATATGTATCATCCTGACCCTGTTCAGTCTTTTCCTGCGCACCAACCTCAATATTGTCGAGTACATGATTGATGATAGTATCAAGCTTAGTTACATCATTCATGTATACATATTCAACACCTAAAGATTTAGCTATATGCTTAAGATTATCCTCATCAATCTTAGATATAGCATTAACATATCCAAGGTTTGAACTATATGTCTGAACTGCTTGAGGCTCTTCATCCTCGGAATCATTATAAGAACGGACATACATCTCACCACCCTGTTCGGTTCCATATCCGAGCACCGCACCATAATCTATATATTCAGCCAATTCTTCAAAGCCATAGTCTTTCTCAGATTTATTATCTTCTCCATCACTTATGAAGAATACAACTGTATACGCTCCGTTAGCCTCAGCGCTTTTAAGTTCAGTCAATATATTTGACTTACAAATTGAAATATCAGTACCTTTAGCACTCCATTCGCTTAACGGATATATTGAACTGATTATACTTTTTACAAATGTAACATCATCATTAAACGGGCACAGAATATTTGAAATATTATGGAAATCAATAACTGAAAAACGTGCTCCCATCATATTGTCAATGATATAGTCGCAATCCTCAGATACAGCCTGAAGTCTGGTCTTACCCTCACCCATATCATTAGCAACCATACTTATCGTGTCGTCAATTACAAATATTACATTAGCCTTCATCTCATATGTTGTAATCTTCATCTCATCATTAGGGATCATAATTCTGAGATTAATTGCGAACAACAGAAGGACCATAACAATCTGTCTTATATAAGGCCAAACGCCTTTTCTTTTGCATGCCAGCAATAAGACACATATAATTGCCATTGCCGGAATTGGAATAAATGGATTAATCGTCATAGTTTTAACACTCTTGCTGAAACAATAAATATAATAGTAGTAGCCAACAGCCAGCCAAACAGCGATTCAGGCACATCGTAATCTCTTACTTCCTTAGTACCTCCGATATAAGCACCGCTCATCTGCTCGATATCATCAACAATCATCTTCATAGAACCTGAATAGTCTTCTCTATAATACTTACCACCGGTTGACTCAACAGCATTTTTCATTGCCTCTTCATCGTCGTCATACATAAGATAGGTTCCGATACCATATACAATAACATCGTTCTTGGCACAGATATCGGCCGCTTCCTGTGTAGTCACAAGAGGAGTACCTTCCAAGCAGTTATCAGATGAAAAAATGATTACTTTAGTTCTATCCGGGTCATCACTGGTAAAGCAATAGCATGCTGCAGCAAGACCATCTCCGATAAGAGAGCTTCCTCTCTCTTCATTACCGATTATTGTTCCTGCTGAAATGTAATCATAATCATATGCAACATCTTCATAATTAGTAAAGAATGAATATAAATATGTAGTACGTGCTTTAAGACTGTTTTCAACCTGATCCAATACGCCAAGCACATATTCATAATCATCTGTCAGCGGACATAAAACAACAGGTGTGGTATTAAAAATAACAATACCGATTCTTTCAGTTTTTAAGTCCTTAACAGTTTCTTTAAGAGAATTCATCAATGACTGATTAAGCTCATCAACCGAAGTGGAAATATCCATACAAATAATGATATCTCTACTGTATTTTTCCTCTTCAATTGTATATCTCTCATACGGACGAGCTATCATAAAACAGCTGACAATAATACATCCGACCAATGCAACAAGACTTAAAACAGATATAATCCTGTAAGATACCATCTTAAACTTGAAGTATCCTGTCTTTTTTACATAGTCAAGTCCGGCTATTTTTTTGCCGTCCTTATATCCTTTTTTCTTCGTGTTAAACAGAACAAAGAATAAAGAAACCAGTACCACCAAAGCGATACATACATATATCATAAATTCATATCTTAGTTCCATTCGAAAATAGCCCTCTTAGTAAAATCAATAGATTCTATAACATTACCCTTTTCATTTTTAGAAAACTCGGGTGCATAATAATTGTTTACCAAATTATACACAATAGGCTTATCGAGGCCTCTCATATCATAAAGAGTATATTTATGAGCGGGAGTTCCCGTAGCATCGTATATAAATGTTCTAAACAGATTGCTCAACTCAGTATATGCTTCTCTGCTTTCAATTTGTCCGCCAAGGAATCTCGCTTCAAGCTCAGCCAGTTTAGTAAGATAAGTATTCTTAAGCTCCTGAAGTGAAGGCTTAACAACAACAGGCTCCTTTTTCTTAAGCTCCTCAAGTCGCTTTTTCTCTGCCTGCTTCTTTTTATAATTCTCAACAAGCTTTCTAATCACCAAAAACAACACAGCAGCCAAAAGCAGGCAACCAACCAATACTATAGGCCAAACCGCAAAATGCATAGGTTTTTGTAAGTCAATACTAAAATTCATACTAGTCCTCGTAAAATAGCAGTTTATGATTATTTGCTATTTTTTAATGCCCTTTTTAATCTCCAAAAGCTTAATAATATTCAAATCAATATCGTCAGTACCATCAATAACTATATGTGCAACTCCATGGCATTCAAGCATATGATTAGCCTTCTTGTAAATTGCCTCTTTTCGCTTTATTTCCTGCTTTTTAAGAATTCGGCTTTCGGAAATATATGCCGGTAAGTATTCACCATTGTCATTGTTAAACACTCGCTTACCGTGAATATCAACATCAGATACAAGCACTACCATAAGCTCATGATTTGTCATTAATGTAGTTAATGTCTTTTCATCAATTGTAGAGAACTGCTCAAAATCTGTGACCATAAAAAGCATCTGCTTCTTTTTTACAGTACTGGCAACATATTTAAGTACACCATGTATATCCGTATTATTGCCCTTATGTACCTCTTTATCATAAGATGACAGGATACTCTCGATATTGTATACACCATTTTTAAGAGGGGTACCGGTAATCTTACCGTCTGCAGAATACATACTGCTGATATAATCACCGTTCAAATTGACGAGATAAGCAAAGGTACCTGCAGCATGAATTGCAGCATTGGCCTTTGAACCACCATTCTTAGTGTCAGCAAGCATTCTTTTATTAGTATCAAGAATAAGCATAAAGCTATGCTTTTTCTCTGCAACGTACTGTCTTACAAGAAGCTTTCTTGAGCGTGCAGATGCTTTCCAATCAACATCTTTAAGTTCATCTCCTTCTACATATTCACGAAGCTCATCGAAGTTAAGGCTTCGTCCTTTATAGATAGACGAGTAAGAACCGTCCAGAATATTACTGGTTTCAAGTCTTGTCGGTATGAATTTGTATTTTTTTAATCCGCTTTGGATTTCAAACACATATTTCAAGTTCATGGTACAATTACCGCTCCTATAATACCGTCAATAATCTTTTCGATAGAAACATTATCAGCAACAGCAGAGAAATTAAGTGAAATTCTATGTCTGAGTACGCTGTAACGGAATGCCTTAACATCATCAGGAATAACATAATTTCTACCACTGAGAAGCGCTACTGCCTTTGAAACCTCCATAAGAGCAATAGCAGCACGGGTACTAGCACCCATCTCAACGTAACCTCTGAGTTCGGTAGGAAGAATTTCATCTGCTCTTCTGGTTGCCTGAACAATATCTACGATATACTTCTTAACCTGTGCAGATACAAATACTCTCTTGGTAAGCTCCTGAAGAAATACAATATCCTCAATTGATGCAACCTTTTCATTGCTTGCAAATACATTTGCTTCAATACGGTTAAGAATTTCCATCTCATCCTCGGTATTGGGATAAGTAATTACTTCCTTAAGCAAGAAACGATCAAGCTGCGCCTCTGAAAGTACATAAGTACCTTCCTGCTCAATAGGGTTCTGAGTAGCTATAACAACAAATACATCAGGAAGCTTAAAGGTAGTACCACCAATACTTACCGTTCTCTCCTGCATCGCCTCAAGCATTGCTGACTGAGTTTTAGCACTTGATCTGTTAATCTCATCAAGAAGAACAAAGTTTGCAAATACAGGACCAAACTTATTCTCAAAGGTGTTGTTATTCATATTGTAAATCTGAGTACCGATAATATCGCCGGGAAGCAAATCAGGTGTACACTGTATACGCGAGAATTCACCTCCGATAGATTCGGTTACTACTCTTGCAGCAGTAGTCTTAGCAAGACCGGGAACAGACTCAAGAAGAATATGTCCGTTAGTGATCATTGAAAGTAATATTGAATATCCGAGACCGGGCTGACCAACAACCTTAGTCTTGTAATAATTCAAGATATTATTAGCAACAAGCAAAGCTTTATTGCGTTCCTGCTGAGTGATTTCGTTATTCATGTTTCCCTCCATAATTTCAATAACTTAATTGCCTAAAAAGACACTTCTAAAGAATATCATAAATCAATAAAAAGTTCTATGTCACATTTGACATTATCACCAAAGATTCATACTTTTATATATTGCTTTTACCCAACAAAGAATTGAGAAATCTTGATGGGATTGCTTTTTTATCCTTACTGCCATCTATATAAAACAAGTAAAGATTCTCACAGCTTCTGGTTACAGCTACATAGAATAATCGCCTTTCTTCCTCAACTATTTTTTCCTTAAGCATCTTGCCATGCGGAAAATTTCCTTCATTACATTCAGCTATAAAAACATTCCTAAATTCCAAGCCTTTTGAAGCGTGTACCGTCATAAGTGACAGCTGCACATCAGGAATATCGCCTTCTGCATTTACACTTGAATTTTCATTCTCCGAATAGCTGTTTTGAAAATCCATGTATTCATCAAGTGTTTTATAGCCTTTGCAATCATCAAGAAACCAATCCATCACACGATTGTATTCCTCTTGCTTTGCGCTATCATTTTTAACCGAATTCAAAACATAATTTTTATAACCGATTCTATTAAAGATATATACAACCGCCAAATAAATTGACCTTTCTTTTATAAAGGACAGATCTTTTTTCAAAATATTTATATTTTCGATAATTTTTTTTGAAAAAATTTTATCCGAAATGTTTTCATAATAATAAACCATATTTTCAATTACGGAATTATCACCGATAAGGCTTTCTCTGTTTATATACCGCATAGGTTTATTGATAATTCTTGCAGCAAAATTTGTGGAACCATTAGAAACAGTACATACTATTTCATTATTATTCAGTTCATTTGCCCAACATAAATACGCCATTATATCCTTAACAATAAAATGATCATATATATTCTGTTTCTTTTCTTTGCATATAAACTTAATTCCACGCTTGTTTAATAAAATTGCCATTCGTTGCATTTCAATATTACTTCTAAATAAAATTACAGTTTCTCCCACTGCCTCTGAAACCGCATCAGCAATTGCTTCATAATGCTTTTCCTTATTTTCGAATCCATATATAAACACATGATTATTTTCATCCGAAACTTTTTTGCTGATTGATCTTTTATTTATTCTCGAGGTATTCTCTTTGATTATCACATCAGAAAGGCAACGAATCTGTTCAGGATTACGATAATTATACTGAAGGTTGATTATTGAACAGTCACATTCCTTTATAACAAGCTTCATGCATTCAGGTTCAGAGCCTCTAAAGCTATATATACTTTGATCATCATCACCTACAGCAAACAACTTTGTATGTTTATTCATAAGGAGTTTAACCACCTTATACTGGACCGGATTAATATCCTGAAACTCGTCTATCAGAATATATTCAAATCTTCCGCTCCAATCAGCATAAGCTTTTTTATTTATTTCAAGCAAATTAAAACAGTCATAAACCATGTCATCAAAATCAATGGATTTATCTGCCCTTCTTTGTATCTCATATTCATTTAAAATGTCTTGAAAAATTACAGAATACTTATCATCTATGCGACATAAAGCTTCATTTAGATTTAATGTATTTTTATAGATTGAGATTGCATTTATCATGCTATCTGTTAACAAATCCAGTTCTGAATTGTTTATTTCATTAAATAAATCATATTTATGACTTTTAATAACTCTTTGAATAATAGAATTTATAATATTTTTCTTGCGGGATAACGAAAGAATAGAACCGAAATTAGAATTTACAGATCTTAAAATGTGATAGAAAACTGAATGAAAGGTTCCGAAAACAACAGGATAAAACAAATCAGAACCTGATATAAAGCGATTCTGCATTTCAATTGCAGAATCCTTGGTAAAAGTGATGACCAGAATCTTTTCGGGCTTAACCTTTAGTACCTCAATAAGATAATAAATCCTTTGTACTATTGTATAGGTTTTACCCGAGCCGGGACCTGCTAAAACCAGCAGGTTACCCGACTCATATGTCACAGCTTCAAGCTGTTTATCATTCAATGACGATAGATTAAGCAAGTGAAAGAAGCTCAATACCCTTGCGAATACGCTTGAGTGACTCCTCTTTTCCTAAAATCTCAAGAATTTCAGTTGCGCCGGCAGGGGTCATCTGCTTGCCGGATACAGCTGTTCTGATAGGCCACATAACGTATCCGTTCTTGTAACCCTTCTCTTCAACATACTTAAGAAGAGTCTGATACAGAGCATCATTTGTATAATCCTCCTGTGCCTCGAGAATAGGAAGCACATCATTAAGAACCTGAAGTGAGCTCTCTGCATTAGTCTTCATCTTTTTGTGAGTATACATTTCGATATCATACTCGGGAAGCTCTCTAAAGAAATCAACCTGACCATCGATATCGGGGAATACTTCAATTCTGGTCTTAACCATCTTTGCAATCTTTTTAAGATCAAAGTTTCCGGGAAGTGCTTTCTCAAGGTAAGGCTTAGCAAGCTCATAGAATTTCTCATCATCCATTGCCTTAAAGTACTCACCATTCATCCAACGAAGCTTTACAATATCAAATACCGCAGGTGACTTGCTTATTCTGTGATAATCAAAGTTCTTAATAAGCTCATCAAGTGTAAATATCTCCTGATTATCCTCAGGTGACCATCCGAGAAGAGCTACATAGTTGATTACAGCTTCTGTAAGGAAGCCCTGCTCAATTAAATCCTCAAATGAAGCATGACCGCTTCTCTTAGAAAGCTTCTTATGATTCTCATCTGTAATAAGGGGAAGATGAATATATACAGGAACCTTCCAGCCGAATGCATCATAAAGTCTTACATACTTAGGTGATGAAGAAAGATACTCATTACCTCTTACTACATGAGTAATATTCATAGTATGATCATCTACTACATTTGCAAAGTTGTAAGTAGGATATCCGTCAGACTTGATAAGAATCATATCGTCAAGCTCTGCATTTTCAACAGTGATATCACCATAGAGCTCATCATGGAAAGTAGTAGTTCCTTCATTGGGGATATTTTGTCTTATTACAAAAGGATTACCTGCAGCAAGATTAGCCTCTATCTCCTCTTTAGAAAGTGAGAGACAGTGTTTATCATAAATGGTAATAGACTTACCCTCGTCATCTACCTCGGTCTTAAGTGAAGCAAGTCTTTCCTTGTCACAGAAGCAATAATATGCCTCACCTTTATCAATCAGCTTCTTGGCATAGTCCATATAGATACCGGTCTTCATACGCTCACTCTGAACATAAGGACCGAAACCGCCATCCTTATCAGGACCTTCATCGTGAATAAGTCCGGTTGCTTCCATAGTACGATAAATAATATCAACAGCTCCCTCTACATAACGCTCCTGGTCAGTATCCTCGATTCTAAGCATAAAAGTTCCATTATCATGCTTAGCAACAAGGAACTCATATAAAGCTGAACGCAAATTTCCAACATGCATTCTTCCTGTAGGGCTGGGTGCGTATCTTGTACGAATCTTCTCCATTTTTTCATCTCCGTAAATATTTTTTCTTTAATTGTATATTACAATCAATAATATTCAATATACACAAGGTATAATTGATCAAATTAATTCTGAGGAACTTTCTTTTCCGCAGATGCCTTAAATTTAGCAACTTCCTTCTGTGCAGTAATTATTGGCAAATTAGTTCCGGCTCCTGCAATGCAGCCGCCGGGGCAAGCCATGCCTTCAATAAGGCATCCGTTCATCTTACCTGCCTTAGCCAACATCAGAGCCTTCTTACATTCTGCAAGGCCCTCTGCATGTTCAATATGAATAGGGGTACCGGGATGATAAGCATCAATGCAATCTGCAATAGCACTTGCGACACCACCCGCAACACCATAGCCACGTCCGGCAGATGTGGCCCCAACCATTTCATCCATTGCTTTTATTTCATCAAGCAACAAACCCTTAGCTTCAAACATACCAACAAGCTCTTCAAATGTGATTACAAAATCAACATCAGATCTTACTGTTCTTCTGCTGGCTTCCAATTTCTTAGATGCGCAAGGTCCTATAAACACTACATCAGCATCAGGATGCTCCTGCTTGATAATACGTGCAGTAGCAACCATCGGTGTAAGTTCATTACTGATTTTATCAATAGTCTCCGGGAATAGATTTTTTGCCATAACAGACCATGAAGGACAACATGAAGTTAACGCAAAAGCCTGTTTACCGGTAGCAACCTCTCTGACATAATGCTCCGCTTCAGCAATACATCCCAAATCGGCACCAATAGCTGTTTCATATACATCAGCAAAGCCCAATTCCTTAAGTGCTGTCTTGAATACCTCAGGAGTTACCTTAGGACCGAACTGTCCTACAAATGCAGGTGCAACCTGAGCAATAATTGTTCTGCCGGACTGCATAGCACGAATCAACTGAAAAATCTGAGATTTATCAGCAATAGCTCCAAACGGGCAGCTTACCATACACATACCGCAGGAAACACACTTATCGTTATTGATTTTTGCTCTACCGTGTCTGTCTGATTCTATTGCCTGTATTCCGCAGGCAGATTTACAAGGGCGCTCTTTATGGCAAATCGCATCATAAGGACATATCTGATAGCACTTACCGCATTTAATACACTTTTCCTTATCAATTACAGATTTACCGTTAACAAAAGAGATTGCTCCTTTAGGACAAACCTCCTGACATGGATGAGCTACACATCCCATGCACTCATTAGTGACTACATAAATATTTTCAGGACATGCATTGCAGGCGGAAGGAATAACCTGCATAAGCGGAGGCTCGTAATACTTTTCATCAATATCACTTTCCTCTATTCCTTCTGTTAAATGTCCGGGATGTTCACGATTTTCAGGTCTTAAACTCATACCCATTGCAAGACGAATTCTTTCCCTTATAATCGCTCTGTCTCTATAAACATTTTCCCACAATTCAGAAATTTCATAATCAACAATCTTGTAAGGAAGAGCTTCGCAATCATCCTTTAAGTTAGTTGAATTATATGCCAAATTGGCTACTTCTTTAAATACTCTGCGTCTTCGCTGTCTAACCGGGGTGTCAATACCACGCATATCACTCATAATAATCTCCGTATCTTACATCTGCATATTTTTTTCAGTCAGCAATATTCATAGAATGCTAAAAATTACCAGCTCTTTACAAATGTATCAATATACTGATTTAAGCAATGCTTAATAACTTCAATAGCAGCAGATCTGTCGCCAACTTCCTTCTCTACCACAGTAGTCTTGTTTTCAAGCGCCTTGTAAACAGAAAAGAAATGCTCAATTTCATCCATTACATGATTAGGAAGATCACTGATATCATGATAGCAATTATAATAAGGGTCATTAAATGGTACTGCTATAATCTTCTCATCGCCTTTTCCGTTATCAAGCATACGCATAACTCCGATAGGATAAGCTCTCACCAAGGTAAGAGGCTGCACCGATTCAGAGCAAAGCAATAATACATCAAGCGGGTCACCGTCATCACCATAAGTCCTGGGAATAAATCCGTAATTCGCAGGATAATGAGTTGAGGTATGCAATATTCTGTCAAGAACAAGGAATCCTGTTTCTTTATCAAGCTCATACTTGTTCTTACTGCCTTTGGAAATCTCTATTACACACATAAAATCTGTAGGTGTTACTCTCGAAGAACTAATAGAATGCCATATACTTCCGTTAATTTCCTTCATATAATCTCCATTTCATATTTCGCACTAAAATCACCTATCCTCTGATTTGACCGTTACCGTAAATCTTATATTTATAGGAAGTCAATTCCTTAAGTCCCATAGGTCCTCTTGCATGAAGCTTCTGAGTACTAATTCCTATTTCAGCACCAAATCCAAACTCAAAACCGTCAGTAAATCTGGTAGAAGCATTAACATATACACATGCCGCATCTACTCCGTTAAGGAATGCCTCTGCAGTATCGTTATTCTCTGTGACAATGCACTCGGAATGATGAGTATTATATTTATTTATATGAGCTATTGCTTCCTCAACAGAATCAACAGTCTTCATAGATAATATATAATCTAAATATTCAGTTCCGTAGTCTTCTTCTGTCGCCGGAATAACACTATCACCAAGAATTCTTACAACATTCTCATCACCACGAAGCTCAACATTTTTTTCATCCAAAGCTTTTTTAAGAATAGGCAAAAAATCTTGTGCAACATCCTTATGAATAACAAGAGATTCAGCAGCATTACATACACTGATTCTCTGTGTCTTGGCATTTATCAAAATAGGAACAGCTTTCTCAATATCAGCATCCTTGTCTATATATACATGACAATTACCTGTACCTGTCTCGATAACAGGAATATTGGAATTCTCAACTACTGCTCTGATAAGTCCTGCCCCACCTCTGGGGATAAGAACATCCACATATTTTTTAAGCTTCATGAAGTTAACGGTAGTCTCTCTGTCGGTAGCCTCGATAAGCTGTAAAATATCAGGATTCAAGCCTTCATTTTCAAGTACCTGTCTGAGGATCTTTACAATAGCCTTATTGGAATTTATCGCTTCCTTACCACCCTTCAAAATAACAGCATTACCTGTTTTAAAGGTAAGACCAAAAGCATCCGCTGTAACATTAGGTCTTGATTCAAAAATTATACCTATTACTCCCAAAGGAACTCTGACCTTCTTAAGGTGTAAACCGTTAGGTCTGTCGAACTCTTCAATAGTTTCCCCAATAGGATCACTTAACTGCGCAATCTGTTCAAGGCCTTCAGCCATTGCTTCGATTCTTTTCTCATTAAGTCTTAATCTATCCTGCATGCCTTCGCTTATACCGTTATCGGCAGCAGCCTTAATATCAAGATCATTTGCAGAAATAATATCTTTGTTATATTCAATCAAAGCCTTAGCACAAGCCTTTAATACATCATTCTTTTTTACTTCAGAAACTGCAGCTGCCTGATATTTAGCTTCACAGGCACGCATACCCAACTCATTTAATTCCATTATAATCTCCATATATACTACAGTTAAATAAATACAATCCTCGAAGGTTTTAAATCAAATTCATCAACAGGTATCTCTTCAACCTGTTGAAAGCTTAATCCATAAGCAATGCTTCTTTTCAACAATACAGGCTTATCTGCCAGGAATCTGTCATAAAAGCCACCGCCATAACCGATTCTGTTACCATTAATATCAAAAGCAACTCCCGGCATTAATATCATAGATTTCATCTTTTCACTATCATTAAGTTTATGGTATTGAAAGCTGCTGCTTAAACACTGCGGTTCAGGAATACCTTTATAACCATTTACAAGATCATTCATAGAGTTAATTCTGTAAAAAATCATTTCTTTACCAATAACCTTTGGTAAAAAAACCTGTTTTCCATCACACAATGCTTGCTCTATAAACTTATTGGTCGGAATCTCTGTACCATAAGATGCATATGCTAATACTAATTCGGAATCAAAATATAAGTCTTCTGCCGTCAGGGATGTACATAACCTCTCACCTATTAATACTAATTCACGAGGTGATAACAAATTACGTTTCTTTAACACTTCAGCTCTTATATTTTTCTTAATCAGGCCGGAATCATTCATAAAATATATACTTAAAGCTTATAATCAGTTCTTGTGAAGATTACTTACAAACTCAGGCAAATCAAAGTTCTCATCTTTATGAGCTACAAATAAAGTTCCCTCATTTGAGCCATCCATAATTCTATGGAGTATTTCAATATCCTTACTGTTGCAGATAATCATATCTGCACCGGCCTTGGTAGAAATAGTGGCTGCTATGAGCTTGGTATTCATTCCGCCTGTACCTACATTACTGCCTGTAGAACCCTTACCCATATTCATATATGAATCATTAAGCTCTTCAACGATTTCTACAAACTTAGCATCAGGATTTGTTCTCGGATCATCTGTATACAGACCATCTATATCCGAAAGAAGAATCAACAAATCCGCATTTACCATTGCTGCAACAATAGCAGAAAGGGTATCATTATCACCAATTTCAATCTCGTAGGTTGCAACAGTATCATTCTCATTAACTACAGGAATAACACCCATTTTAAGAAGCTCTGAAAAAGTATTGGTTGCATTATATCTGTTGAGATTATCTACTATAGTATTCTTGGTCATTAATATCTGAGCAGCGACCTGATTATATTCACCAAAAAGCTTCTGGTAGGTCATCATTAATCTTGCCTGACCAATTGCCGAACAAGCCTGCTTTTCAGCAGTAGTCAGCGGAACCTTTGAGCCCTTGATTTCACTAATATGCACAGCCTTTTTTCCTGCCGCAATTGCACCGCTCGTAACAAGGATAACATCCTTACCCTGATTTCTGATATCACAAAGCTCTCGAACCAGCTTTTCAATACGAATATAATCCATATCTCCTGTCTGGGCATGCTGCAAAGAAGAAGATCCTATCTTAATTACGATTCTTTGCTTATCCTTGATTGCATTTCTTAATTGTTCTGTCATTTCTTCATAATCCTTAAATAGTATTTAAAAAGCCAAATTTTATTATAAATTCATATAATGTATTATGTCAATTAAGTCCCTGTTTCATTAAATATTCAAGTAAGCCGCAACAGCTTCAGCAACTTTAATACCATCAACGGCAGCTGATGTAATACCGCCTGCATATCCTGCACCCTCACCACAGGGAAATACGCCTTCGACATTACTGATATATCTCTCATCTCTGACTATTCTTACAGGCGAAGATGTCCTGCTTTCAATTCCTGCAAGAATAACATCATCAGCCGCAAAGCCATGAATATTCCTATCAAAGCTTTCCATACCTTCTACAAAAGACTTATTAAACTCATCATTCATAACCTGCGTAAGGTCGCACCAGTGATACATGCCTTTTATTTCAGGCTGAAGTTCTGAGCCTTTAAGATATTCTGCGTCATCGCAAGAAGTATGATTAATTACATTAGCCTTAAATGAGCCATATCTTTGTACCGGAACCTTTCCTTGCGCAATTTCATATGCTCTTTTTTCCATATTACGTTGAAATTCAATGCCTGCAAGAGGATGATCCGATTCAAAGTCCTCAGGTTTTACTGAGATAATAATTGCGCTATTAGCATTTTCACCATCTCTTCCGCTATAACTCATACCGTTAACTGCAGTCATGCCTTCTTCCGATGATGCGTTCACCACATATCCGCCCGGACACATACAAAAAGAAAAAACACCACGACCCGATTCACTTTTCGCAGTAACTTTATATGCTGCAGCGCCAAGCTCTCCGGCATCCGTTCTGCCATACTGAGATTGATTAATCATGCTCTGCTTGTGCTGAACTCTTAAACCTACAGCAAAAGGCTTTTGCTCCATTACAAACCCTTTTTCATAAAGCATCTTGAAGGTATCTCTTGCAGAATGACCTATAGCCAGCACTAAAGAATCACATTTATAAGTTTCACCATCAGAACATTTAACACCGGAAACTCGATTATCGTTATATAAAATGTCGCTTACGCAAGTATTAAAAATCACATCTCCGCCAAGAGATATAATCTCATTTCTGATTCCTTTAACTACATCCTTTAATACATCGGTTCCGATATGAGGCTTAGCATCATAAAGAATACTTTTATCAGCGCCAAATTCAGTAAAGCATTTCATAACAACGCCGTTAAGCCCATAAGTATCTTTGATTAAGGTATTAAGCTTACCGTCACTAAAGGTACCCGCGCCCCCTTCGCCAAACTGCACGTTTGACAAAGTATTAAGCTTTCCTGTTTTCCAAAAAACATCCACATCTTTAGTTCTGGTATCAACATCCGCGCCACGCTCAATTATCAGAGGCTTAAAACCTGCTCTTGCCAAAAACAAACCGCAAAACAATCCGGCAGGTCCCGAACCAACAATAATAATCCTTTTATCAGGATTTCCATTGTACGGAAATTTATATACACTTTTCTCAGACAATTTAAGGTTGTTCTGTAAGACCTTGTTGGATTTTGCCTTTTTTAATATCAAGCCTTCATCCTTAACGTTGAAATCAACCATAAAGCTATAGTACAATTCCGGTTTTTTTCTGGCATCAAGGCTTCTTCGAATAATTTGAATATCGCGTATTTCTTGAGGCTTTACTTTAATGGCTTTTGCAATAGCATCGGTCAGTTTTTGCTCATATTTATTTTCAGGCGTATCAGCATTCAATTTAATCTGATTAATTCTTAACATTTTGCAGCTGCCTCCCCTGCAATATATCCGCCGGTCCATGCCCATTGTAAATTATAACCGCCGCACATTCCATCTACATCAAGTAATTCACCGACAATATATAACCCTTTATGCAATACAGACTCGAAATCACCATTAATTTCATTTAAAGGTACGCCACCGGCAGTAACCTGAGCCTGATCAAAACCATTATCCCCGATTACATCCACCTCAAAATTCTTTGCTAATTTCCAAAATTTCAATATATCTTCTTTACAGATTCTTGCATCTGCATCCATTCCCAGTTTCTTAAGTAACATCAAAACAAGTTTCTTATTAATAAAACCATTGAAGAACTGTTCTTTTGTTCTTTCACTTAATAAGAGAAATCGAAATTCGCCTTCACTGACCGCATCTTCGAGACTTAATTCCGGTACAAAATCAACCACTGCCTTTACCTTTTTATCTTCACCCAAAGCCTTGGCCGCTAATCTGCTTATCTGAAAAACAGGAATTCCTGAAATTCCGTAATCTGTCA
>JAKSRU010000100.1 GCA_024403475.1 Lachnospiraceae bacterium
AGGTTAATGGTCAGGGCGTAAGCGGAACTCATCTTGTATCAATCAGAAATATCAGCGTGGTTGAGACAACAGAACCCGTAGTTCAGGATAGAGATATTGCTGTAGGTGATGAGGTGCTTGCAAATGGTGGCGCTATAAGTGCTCAGACCTGGAGCTCTCAGGTTGCCGGAACTGCACAGGGTACTATCGATATAGTAAATGGTAAGTATGTTGCAAACATTTCAGACTATGGAACTGATACATGGCATTCACAGATTTCACAGGCCGGCCTTAAGATTGAAAAGGGTGCAACCTATGAGGTTAAGTTTACAGCAGTAGCTTCAGTAGCAAGAAATATAGCTGTAGATATCCTTTCACCCGATCGTAATTATGATTGGATTGGTGGAATTAATTTAGTAATCGGCGCAAATGGTACTGCCGCTCAGGATTATTCATTTACCTTTACTTCATCAAAGGACACAGATAGAAATGCAGCACTTACATTCTCTTTAGGAGCAATGGATGGCGCAGCAAACGGAATATTTGAATTCTACAATATTTCTGTTAAAAAGACTGCAGAGCCTTCATCGACTCCCAAGGTAACTCCTAATGCAGAGCATAAAGGAGAATTCGTAATCAATCCTGCAGACTACGGAATTACCAATCCTGTAGGAAAGCATATCAAGGTTACCGCAAAGGCAAAATCTACCGGAAAGATTGAAGGTGGAGTAGGCGGAAATTCATCAGTTACTAATGCATGGGCTGATGGCGGATACTTTGTATCAGAAACCGGAGCAGAAGTAGCAATTTCATATACATTAGAGGGATATAAGGATTTCATGAAGATTGATTTCTATTATATTGCTGCAGATGTTGAGATATATGATGTTGTAGTAACTGATGTAACTCCTGTAGCAGGACAGATTGTAAGTCCTAATGCAGAGCATAAAGGAGAATTCGTAATCAATCCTGCGGACTATGGAATTACCAATCCTGTAGGAAAGCATATCAAGGTTACCGCAAAGGCAAAATCTACCGGAAAGATTGAAGGTGGAGTAGGCGGAAATTCATCAGTTACTAATGCATGGGCTGATGGCGGATACTTTGTATCAGAAACCGGAGCAGAAGTAGCAATTTCATATACCTTAGAGGGATATAAGGATTTCATGAAGATTGATTTCTATTATATTGCTGCAGACGTTGAGATATATGATGTTGTAGTAACTGATGTGACTCCTGCAGCAGCACAGATTGTAAGTCCTAATGCAGAGCATAAAGGAGAATTCGTAATCGATCCTGCAAACTATGGAATTACCTCACCTGCAGGAAAGCATATAAAGGTTACTGCAAAGCTTAAGTCAACCGGAAAGATTGAGGGAGCTATCGGAGGAAATTCATCTGTAAGCGGAACTTGGGCACAGAGCGCAGGCTTTGCATCAGAAACCGGTTCGGAGATTACTGTAAGCTACACTCTTGAAGGCTATGTAGACTTCCTTAAGATAGATTTCTGGTACATTCAGGCAGATGTTGAGGTGTATGATGTGACCGTCGAGGATGTGACTCCTGCAGCAGCACAGATTGTAAGTCCTAATGCAGAGCATAAAGGAGAATTCGTAATCGATCCTGCAAACTATGGAATTACCTCACCTGCAGGAAAGCATATAAAGGTTACTGCAAAGCTTAAGTCAACCGGAAAGATTGAGGGAGCTATCGGAGGAAATTCATCTGTAAGCGGAACTTGGGCACAGAGCGCAGGCTTTGCATCAGAAACCGGTTCGGAGATTACTGTAAGCTACACTCTTGAAGGCTATGTAGATTTCCTTAAGATAGATTTCTGGTATATCCAGGCAGATGTTGAAGTATACGCAGTGACTGTAGAGGATGTAACCCCTGCAGTCCTGGGCGTTGCCCTTGGCGAGGATCCTGTGGTAGGCGTTGCTGCTGAAGAGAATGATGAGGCAGTAATTGCAGAAGCAGAGGATATCATCGCTGATCCTGAGGATGTTCTTTCAGAGCCCGAAGATTTCGTCGTTGATGGTGATACCGCAATTGAAGATTAATTAACAAACTCATAGGGGACTATTTTTAACAGAAGAGAAGGGAGTCGCAATGCGGCTCCTTTCTTTTTTTATTGCGCATGTGTAAGCTGATAGCTGAATGATAAAGATTTATATAAGTCGATAATGCTATATTTTCACATAGATTATTGTGCAAAACGCGACACTGCGGATTCTTTCAATTTAGCGGGGTAAAGTGATATAATTAATCCATACGACGCTTCCGGTAGGAAGCATTAACCAGGAGGATTTGGATTTGAAAAGACTTATGTTAGGCAATGAAGCAATTGCTCGTGGTCTTTATGAGGCCGGTGTGGATTTGGTGTCAAGCTATCCGGGTACACCGTCTACAGAGATTACAGAAATTGCAGCCACTTATGATGACATTTATTGTGAATGGGCACCCAACGAGAAGGTAGCATGCGAAGTTGCATTCGGTGCTTCACTCAGAGGCGCAAGAAGTGCATGTGCTATGAAGCATGTAGGCTTGAATGTTGCGGCAGACCCGCTTTTCACATTATCTTATACCGGCGTGACCGGAGGCTTGGTTATTTTTGTTGCAGATGATCCGGCAATGCATTCTTCTCAGAATGAGCAGGATTCAAGACATTATGCGATTGCTGCCAAGGTTCCTATGCTTGAGCCTGCAGATTCGGGTGAGGCCAAGGAATTTGTTAAGGAGGCATATCGTCTTTCTGAAGAATACGACACTCCCGTAATTATCCGTATGTGTACCAGAATCGCTCATTCACAGAGCCTTGTTGAGCTTTGTGACAGAGAGCACAGAGAGCTTCCGGCATATGAGAAGAACCCTCAGAAATTTATTATGGTTCCCGGCAATGCGATTAAGAAGCACCCTATCGTAGAGGAGCGTACCCGCAAGCTTGTGGAGCTTGGAGAGACCACCTCTCTTAACCGTGTAGAAATGGGTGGCACCAATATGGGTATTATCTGCTCAGGTACCTGCTATCAGTATGTTAAGGAGGTATTTGGAGACAGTGTTTCTGTATTAAAAATCGGTCTCGTAAATCCTCTGCCCGAAAAGCTTATCAAGGATTTTGCTGCTAAGGTAGACAAGCTTTATGTTATCGAAGAGCTTGATGGAATTATGGAGACTCATGTTAAGTCTATGGGTATTGAGTGTATCGGCAAGGAGATGTTCAGTCCTCTTGGCGAGTATAGTCAGGCTACTATCAAAAAGGCTTTCGGAATGGAGCTTCCCGAGGTTATCAAGGCCGACAGCGATATTCCTATGAGACCTCCTATTATGTGTGCCGGATGTCCTCACAGAGGTCTTTTTTACACACTTTCCAAGAACAAGATTACCTGCCTTGGAGATATCGGTTGCTACACTCTCGGAAGCGCGGCTCCTTTATTTGCACTTGATTCTACACTTTGTATGGGTGCTTCTATCTCAGGTCTCCACGGCTTTAATAAGGTTGGCGGAGAAGACAGCGAGAAGAGAAGCGTATGTGTAATCGGTGATTCGACCTTCATGCATTCGGGTATGACCGGTCTAGTGAATATTGCATACAATGCATCTAATTCGACTGTAATTATTCTTGATAACTCAATCACCGGTATGACAGGACACCAGCAGAATCCTACAACCGGATACAATATCAAGGGAGATCCTGCTGCAGCAGTTAATCTTGAAGAGCTCTGCCATGCACTTGGAATCAAGCGTGTGCGTGTAGTTGATCCTTATGATTTGAAGCAGTGCGAGGAGGCGGTACTTGAGGAAATCGCAGTTCCCGAGCCTTCTGTAATTATTTCACGCAGACCCTGCATGCTTCTTAAGTATGTAAAGCCCAAGGCTCCTGTCAAGGTTAACCACGACAAGTGTGTTGGCTGCAAGCAGTGCTTAAAGATCGGATGCCCTGCCGTATCCTTCAAGGATGGCAAGGCTGTAATTGATACTTCTCTCTGTGTAGGCTGTAATGTGTGCACACAGATGTGTAAATTAGGTGCTATGGAGAAGGGAGAAGAATAATATGGCTAACAATACTAAAAATGTAATGATTGTCGGAGTAGGTGGTCAGGGAAGTCTTCTTGCGAGTAAGCTTCTCGGTGCACTTCTGACAGATGAAGGCTACGATGTCAAGGTTAGCGAGGTACACGGAATGAGCCAGCGCGGTGGTTCCGTAGTTACTTACGTAAGATATGGCGAGAAGGTTTACTCACCTATCATCACTGAGGGTGAAGCTGATTTCATCGTTTCCTTCGAAAAACTTGAAGCTGCCAGATATGCAGGATGTCTCCGCAAGGGCGGAAAAATAATTGTAAATGCACAGTCTATCGATCCTATGCCTGTAATCATCGGTAATGCAGCTTATCCCGAGGATATTCTGGAGGAGCTCAAGGGTAAGGGACTTTTTGTGGATGATATTGATGCATATGGATTGGCAGTTGAGGCCGGCAACGGCAAGTCAACCAACATTGTATTGATGGGAAGACTGGCTAAGTATTTTGATATTCCTTATGAGAAGTGGATTGAGGCTATTAAGAAGCAGGTAAAGCCTCAGTTTGTAGATATCAATATTAAGGCATTTGAGTTAGGGTATAACTTTTAAGCAAATAAAGGGAAAGTATGAAAGGGGTACAAAACAACATGGGTAATTACTATCAGCCGGAAATCGAGACGGCATCCCGCGAGGAGATTCTTCGCATCCAGAACGAGAAGATTGTAAAGCAGGTAAAGCACGTTTATGAGAACGTAGAGTACTATCGCAACCTGATGGATCAGAAAGGGGTTAAGCCTGAGGATATCAAAACAGTTGATGATATCAAGAAGCTTCCCTTCCTTACCAAGGCAGATCTTCGTGATGCTTATCCTTACGGACTTCTTGGAACTGACTTAAAGAACTGTGTCAGAATTCAGTCTACTTCAGGTACTACAGGAAAAAGAGTAGTTGCGTTCTATACTCAGGCAGATGTAGATCTGTGGGAGGAGTGCTGCGCAAGAGCAATCGTGGCAGCAGGTGGAACCAATGAGGATGTTGTACAGGTTGCATACGGCTACGGATTATTCACCGGTGGTCCCGGATTAAACGGTGGCTCACACAAGGTTGGATGTCTTACACTTCCTATGTCATCAGGTAATACCGAGAGACAGATTCAGTTTATTCAGGACTTGTCAGCAACAATTCTTTGCTGCACTCCTTCATACGCTGCATTTATCGGTGAGACAATGGCAGAGAAGGGTATCAAGCCCGAGGAGAACACTCTTAAGGCAGGTATCTTCGGAGCAGAGCCTTGGACTGAGGAAATGCGCCAGAGTATCCAGAAGAGTCTTGGAATTAAGGCTTATGATATCTACGGTCTGACAGAGACCAGCGGCCCCGGCGTATCCTTCGAATGTGAAGAGCAGACCGGTATGCATATCAATGAGGATCACTTCTATGCAGAAATCATTGATCCCGAGACCGGAGAGGTTCTTCCTGAGGGAACCATGGGAGAGCTTGTGTTTACCGCTCTCGACAAGGAAGCATTCCCGCTTCTTCGTTACAGAACCAGAGACCTCTGCATACTTACTCGTAAAAAGTGCTCTTGCGGAAGAACTCATGTTAAGATGTGCAAGCCTATGGGACGTAGTGATGATATGCTCATCATCCGCGGTGTAAATGTATTCCCCAGCCAGGTTGAGACCGTTCTTCTTAATGAGGGTTATACCCCCAACTATCAGATTCTGGTAGACCGCAAGAACAATACTGATACTATGGATATCAATGTTGAGCTGACTCCCGAGCAGTTCTCAGACCGTGTAGGCGATGTAGAGGCAATGGAGAAGGCACTCGAGGGTGCTATGCGTACTATGCTCGGAATCGGACCCAAGATTCATCTTCTTCCTCCCAAGTCAGTTGTAAGAAGTGAGGGTAAGGCAGTTCGTGTCATTGATAATCGTAAATTGCATTAATTTATAAGGGGGATCAGGGTATGGCAGTTAAGCAGCTTTCTGTTTTTATTGAGAATAAGAAGGGCCAGATGGCCGAGGCAGTTAAAAAGATTGCTGATTCTAAAATCAACATTCGTGCGATGAGTGTTGCCGATTCAAGAGATTTCGGTATTTTACGTTTGATTGTTACCGATACTGAAAAGGCCAAGGAATTGCTCAGCGAGGATACACTTGTGAAGGTATCTGATGTGGTTGCAGTTAAGATGGAGGATATCGAAGGCTCTCTGTACGGAATCCTCAAGGTGTTGGAGGATGCTTCTGTAAATGTAGAGTATTCATATTCCTTCACTGCAGGAAAAACTCCCGCACCCTATGTGGTGTTCAGAGTGGATGATGTGGCAGCAGCTGAAAAGCTTCTGACAGACAAGGGCTTTTGCTTGATCAGCGAATCAGAGATTTAAGCCTTGGTGTCATATCATTTTTGTTTTTAATTAAAGTATAAATTCATTAAAATAAGCGAAGCTGTGACAAATGGCTTCGCTTATTGTTTATCTAAAAAATGTGGATTATAATTTGTTTGTCAATTAATGAATTTACGCAGGTACTAAGATGAAAAAAGATAAAAAAACTGTAATCGGAATTATTTTGGCAATAATAGCAGTAGGCTGTCTGATTGTCGGAATTATCCTCTTGAGATATTCATTGTTGGGCAAGGACAGAAGCGGAGCGCCGGAAGTTAATAATGCTGTTGCGGATACTACCGGAAGCGGGAATGAAACAGCTACAGAGCCTGACAATGCAGAGCAGGAGCAGACTGAGACAGAGGGCGATTCTGAGGATGAAGTAACAGAAGAGGTTGTCGAAGAACACGACAGAGTACCTAATCCGTATAGTGAAAGCTTCCTGCAAAATGAAGACATGGCGGCCTGGATTTATATTCCCGATACCGTGATTAATTATCCGGTAATGTATACACCGTTTGATGAGAACTATTATCTCAATAGAGATTTTAATAAAAACAGTAATGCAAACGGCTGTCTAATACTTGATACGGATAGTTCAATGGAGCCTTTGTCAACCAATCTGATTATACATGGTCATAATATGGGCTCCGGAGCAATGTTTGGTACATTGACCAAATATGAAAATCAGGAATACTGTGAAAATCATAAATATATTCATTTGTATGGCAAAGATTATGAGCATATATATGAGGTGATTGCAGTTTTCAGGTCGAAGGTTTTTTACAAGACAGATGTAGCCTTTAAGTATTATAAATTTTTCAATGCTACTACACAGGAAGAATTTGATGATTTCTATGACAATATAATGGCTATGTCTACCTACAGCACCGATTTGACTGCGGAATTCGGCGACAGGTTTATTACCTTATCTACCTGCGCATATCATGTTGAGAATGGCAGATTTGTAGTGGTGGCAAAGGAAATCGAACCCGGAGAATATTATCTTCCGGTGGATACCGTTATTGAAGATGCTGCGGACGCAGAGAATGTTACAGATGAAACTGCAACAGCAGCTGAGTCGAATGATTGATTATAAAAACAAAGTCTTCACAAAGATATGAGTTTACATAATTTATGCTTGTATTTGTGAAATATTATTATATAATTAATTTGTATACTCTGTTCATAGAGAGGTATTAACGTTAATTTCATAATTGGAGGAGAATTACGTGAAAATTGTTAAAAAATTAATGACTGCATTATTGGGTTTAGTAGTTGTAGCTGCAGCTGTTATGATTCCCAATACTGCTAAGGCTGCAGGGGTAACATTTACCGTTCATTGGAATGGTTCAGACTGGTACTTCCAGAGAAGCACCGATAGCAACTGGATGCAAATATCATCTATTGATTCCGTATTTGCAGATGGTGATATCCTTGTTATTGATAGCCTTGGTGATGCTTCAGCTGAAACATGTGAGGTTACAATTACCAAGCGTATAGGAGAGGCTTGTGTTGCCAATGGTGTTAAAGGCATTATCAATGCTACTGTTGGAGTAAGTAAGGCATATGGAGCTTCAAATGGTATTATTGTAATAAACGGAAATGTAGATGAGGTTTTTGCAAGTGCTAATGGAGTTATTCAGGTAAATGGTAATGTTAATGTTATTACTACTGATTATTCTGCAGGAAATGCACGTTATGCAGTTACCGGTACCGTTAACAAGGCTACAGCAAAGATTAATAGCGAAACTCCTGATACCTACTATGCAATTCCTGCCGGCAAGATGATTCCTGCTGCTGATGGTATTGTATGGCTTGCAGACGGACAGTTCTCAAGAACACCTGTAGACGGTGGTTCTGTTATCAATACTCCTGCAACAACCGCACCCGCAGGTAATGCAAACAACCAGCTTGATGAGGTTCCCAAGACCGGTTCATTCGTTTTTGAAATCTCAATCGTTCTTCTTGCAGCAGCAGCTGTATTTGGTGTTGCATCTGCAGTTGTTCTCAGAAAGAAGACCAGATAATTATTTCATTCACAGACTATTAAACCCGACCGATATAATTCGGTCGGGTTTTTGTGTTGCGACAAATGTGTTATTCAAGCCACCAGTTATGTAATATGCCATACAGCTCACGAACATAATATATAGGGCCCATTCCAAAGGGAGAGGGAGCGGATAATGCTCCATAGTTGAGCGCCTGTGCCTGCGCATATTTTCCGGCTCTGTACTGGTGAAACTCGTTGGTGATAATCAGTATATCGGGATTAAGTCCCTCCGCAAGGATCAATTCCTTGGAGAACTCCAGATTTTCTTCGGTGCTGGTGGATTTATCCTCCAAATACAGGCGGTCTTCCGAGATGCCTCTTTTGACAAGCCAAGCACGCATGCATTCTGCTTCGGATACGGATTCGTCAGTACCCTGGCCTCCGGATAATACAGCGACGGCCTCCGGATGTTCCTCGAGGTACGCCAGAGCGCTTTCGAGTCGTTTCCAGAGCATGTTACTGGGATTGTATCCGAAGGCTCGGCAACCGAGTACCAGGACGGTAGGATTGTCGGGAGCTTTTTTATTAGCTGCTCCGATCATCAGTACTGTTTCAACGGAAGCCAGACCGAGTATGCATATGATAATCAAGGAAACAAAGCTCAGGAGCATTTTTCCGGGCAGCCTGCTCCACAGCTTTTTAATGAGCTCCTTAAGCTGCTTCCAAAATACCGTGCATAGTACAGCTATTGTACAGACTCCGATTCCTGTGGCAGTACCTATATTCCATATATGCTTTATTATCAGCGGACCTATGAAAAATAAGTCCAAAATGATAAAGCAAATCAATAGAACGATACGGGCGATTTTCTTAAATTTTTTCATGTCAATTTCCAAACTTTAAATGAATGAT
>JAKSRU010000101.1 GCA_024403475.1 Lachnospiraceae bacterium
AAGATTGAGCTGATGCAGCTCGGTCCTGACAGTCCGCAGAATAAGTTTATTCAGCAGATGGGATATTAATAAAACTATCGACGGAGGATAAGAATGAAAATTGCAGTAACTTATGACAATGGAGAAGTATTCCAGCATTTTGGACATTCGCAGGAATTCAAGGTATATGATGTGCAGGATGGCAAGGTTGTATCATCTGAAATAGTAGGCGCTGAGGGTCAGGGACACGGTGCACTCGCAGCTCTTCTTGAGGGTAAGGGAATCGACGTGCTCATCTGCGGAGGCATCGGTGGCGGAGCACAGGCAGCGCTTGCAGAGCAGGGGATTGAGCTTTGCTCAGGTGCAGCAGGTGATGCAGACAAAGCTGTAGAGGCTTATCTTGCGGGTGAGTTAGAGAATGGTGGAGTAAATTGTAATCACCATGGAGAAGGTCATACCTGCGGAAGCGAGGAAGGTGGTTGCGGAAGCAACTGCGGTTCTGACGATGGTGGATGTGGCAGTGGCTGTGGAGGCGGTTGTGGCGGATGCCACGCGAAACCTTCATTTGACGGCAAGAACGTGGGTAAGCGTGTGAAGGCTCATTATGAAGGAACCTTCAATGATGGCAAGGTATTCGATTCATCTTACGAGAGAGGCAAGCCCCTTGAGTTTGTATGTGGCGCAGGTCAGATGATTCTTGGTTTTGATAAGGCAGTTGCCACTATGGAAATCGGTGAAATTGTTAATGTACACCTTATGCCTAACGAAGCCTATGGTGAGTCTGATCCGGATGCTATTTTTACCGTAGAAATTGCGGAACTCCCCGGCTCAGAGAATCTCTCCGTTGGTGAGGAGGCATATCTTCAGGATATGTACGGAAGACCTATTCCTGTCAGAATTATTGCCAAGGATGAGAAGACTATCACCATCGATGCCAATCACGAAATGGCCGGCAAGGAATTGAATTTCAAGATTGAGTTGGTAGAAGTGGAGTAAGCAGTACGAAGGGACTGTGTGGTTTGAAAAGTCACACAGTCCCATAGAATTATTGTCTTTTGCGATTTTTTAAATAGCTTACGAGCTTATATAATAACATAAAAATGATAATTACTATGAATGCTGCAAATTGCATTATTCCGTTTGCAATATACTCAATTCCGTTGAACCAGGTTCCGCGTCTTTGTTCAATAATCCAAAAGTTGTTATTGATTGCTTTAATGATGAACCATGTTAATAATGCATCCAATATTAATACACTTGCGCCAAAGGTTAGGATATGACTTATTTTACATTTATCAGGTTCCTTTGAAACGAAAAACAGTATACATCCGGCTATTACAGTAACTATCGGAACTCCGACCATAAATGTATTTTGAAGTAGTTCTCCAGTGTATAACGATACATATTCATATATCGCATCCGATCCGCTATAGAGAATCCAGGGAACGAAAGTGATTATCACTATATTCAATATTAATTTCAGGCCCTTAATGAAGTCTTTCATAGGTTTTCCCTCCTGTTTGAAAAAATAATACTCTCATACTTATGGTTACACAAACCATGTCTTGTGAATTATTTGTGAATTAATTTCCACTTTTTTTCACACAAAATTGACCGTCTTCTACATATGTAGTAGAGTAAAATCATATTGCTGCGGAACTAATTGTATGCAGCGCTTTTGAGAGGGAGATAAAATAATGAAGACAAAGAAACTTAAGTACCTGTTAATGGGGCTTTTGCTCGTGTGCATGTTTGGAATCTGCGGTTGCGGCACAGCAGCGTATGATTTCAATATCAAGAGTAGCCCTGATTTTCGCTACAGTAATCTCTATGAAGATTACAGTACCGTCAAGTCGAAGGAGCCTTTTGTCAAAACCAGTGAGACCAGTCTCGGCGGATACAACATTCTTACCTACAAGAATGCTGAGCTTGACGGATTTAATGTTAGTGTAGTGTACCAGTTTAATGAAGAAACCAATGAATTCTACAGTGGAATTATATATTACTATCCCGATGAAAGCGAGATAGACAGTGTATATGATTCACTGGTAAAAAAATGTGATTCGCTTTACGGAAAGAATCATCTCTTCGTTGATTCAAGCAGCCATACCTGGAAGGCTACCGGCAAGTATATCATCGTATACAAATCTACCGATAAGGTATACTATGCAGTAGAGACTCCCGAGGCTTATGAATAATATGCTCGAGGTATAACATAACAGAATAAAAGCGCCGACTTCAGCAAAGCTCGGGTCGGTGCTTTTTTATTGTAGATATAAGTTTATATGTGTTAATATTAATATGTATGTCCTATTATCTATATCCGATATTTGGAGACGGCAATGAAGCGTTTTTTTGAGAATAATATAATTGTTAAATGGATTTTATATGCGATGCTTATACTTCTTTCTGTGCTCAATTTTCTTCATTGGGCGAATATGAAAGAGGTATACTATGCAGATGAAGTTTATACATATGAATCTGTCAATGGATTTGAACAGGAATGGCCTCGTGCAATCTTAGACGAATGGATGGGTAGTGACCGGATTGTATCTTATCTGGCAGCAGACGTAGATACTCCGGGATATGTGCAAATCAGCACCGTCCTTTATGGTGATCATGTGCCGCTATTCTTTTGGATGACAAGATTTATTTCCCTGCATTTCTTTAAGCACCAAGCCTCGATATGGATATGCTTAAGCAGCAATTTAGTATTTTACTTGATACTCATCTCGTTGCTGTATTTTATATTCTGTAAAATCAGTTCCAAGCCCTTCGTATCATTTGTTGTTGTTGCTGTTTCTATGCTCTACAACCGAACTGTTTTGGAGCAAACCACTATGCTTAGAATGTATATAATGATGCTAATGTTAATTGCTATGCTATTGGCATTGGGACTATATATATTCCAAACTGCAGAAAAGGGAAAAATCGCCTGGATAGGGCTGATTCTATTAACACCTGTCAGCCTTGCAGGATTATTGACTCATTATGACTTTTGGATATACTATGCTTTGACTGCATTTTGCATATGCCTCTACAGTCTTATTCTTGCTATAAAAAAGGAAAAGAAAAAATTTTACAAAACAGGATATTTCAAGAATATCATTGGCTGGTGCATATCCTTTGCCATATCAATTGGGGCAACAATTATACTGTTTCCTTATTGTGTGTGGAACCTTCATAAAGATAAAGGCTGGGCGGCGCTGACTTCCGTGTCAAGCATCAGCAATTCAAAATTCGAAAATATTGTGTGGGGATTCAAAACCTTAGCTAAAAGCTTTTTTTCATCTACTCCTGCAGTAATCGGATTGATAATCGTTTTCGGAGTATTAGCCGGAGCAATTTATATTTCTGCAAAAACTAAAAACAGAAAGCAACTCATTAATCTGTCATTACCAATAGTTATATCTATTCTTTATCAGATTGCAGTATGCTTTACACTCCCGGCAGCGCGGGAAGAGAGATATGTATGGTGTTCGAACACCATTTTATACCTATGTTTTGCTTACTCGCTTTATATTATCCTGGATTATATCTATGGATTGCTCAAAGATAAAAAGTATCAAAAGCTAGTTATTTCATGTGCAAGTTTTGTGATCATTTTGCCACTCGTCTTTGCTCAATATTGCGAGATTAATCACGGCAAAGGTATCACCTACCTCTTCTTTGAAGGTAAAGATACGCAGGCGCTCAAGGACCACTCTGATATTCCTTGGGTTGTATATGGTCCCTGCGAGGCGCATTCATTCTTTGATTTTGTTTATTCAAATGAAATATGCTTCATGACTAATACTGCCTGCGAGGCAGACTATATAGCTGCCGAACATCTGAATGACACAGATACATTTTTGATATATGCATACGAAAGTCAAGTATCTGACGCAGAGGTATTCTTTGAGGATGCACTGAATACTGATCTTACCGTTACATATTTGACAGCAAGCACCAATTTTAATGTATATCTGGTATCAAAATAAAGCTTTCCGGCAGAAAGGCTGCACATAATGAAAGAATTATTTATCACAGAAAATAAAAAGAAATTCTTGTACATCTTTTGCATATGTTTGTTCTTTGGAATATTTGCACATGGCTATCGCTTAATAAATAATCTTTATACTCATGACGGTCTGCTTGATGTAATAGAAGAGAATATACAGTATCAGCGTGCACTCGGACGTTTTATGCAAACATTTACCATATTAATCAGAGGTGCTATTTGTACCCCTTGGCTGATAGGAATAATTGGTATTATTTTTTTATCGCTGTCTGTATACTTAATTGTTGATTTACTCGAAGTCAAGAATAAACTGTCAATTGCTCTTGTTGCCGGAATAATGATTTGCAACATTGTAATCACCACTTCTGCAGCTGCATTTATTCCTTGGTTTGATGTATATGCAGTAGCTTTGTTTTTTGCTTCGCTCAGTGCGTGGATGATAGCTAAAAACAAACTTATATACTATATAGCCGGTGGAGTGTCACTAATCATAAGCCTCGGTTTCTATCAGGCTTATGTAGATGTTGCACTATTTTTACTGCTTATCTTTTTCTTAAAGCAGTTCCGTGGTGCTAAAAATATTTCTACCGTGTGGATTGCTGCCGGCAAAACTGCTGTGACGGTTCTTTGCTCTGCAATTGGTTATTATGCTGTATTTAAGTTAGTGTGTAAGATTCATCATGTAGATTCGCTGGAGAGCTATAACAGTTTAACACAATTGAGCAACATATCAGGCTCATCTGTTTTCACATCGCTTGCCACCACCTATAAGACTTTTTTTGAATATTTTACAGCGCAGGATGGATTTTATGCCAAAATTGGTTCACATACCGATATATGGCATACATTAACTGTTATAGCTTCAGTTGCCACTCTTTTGATGGTGATTGTCGGACTGACAGTTCTTCTAATCAAAAAAAAGCCCCATTGGAGCGTTCTCTTGATTCATATTATAGGTGTTATTGCGGTGCCCGTATTTGCAAATGCAGTATGCATAATGTCAAGCGGTATGGAACATATCTTGATGGTCTACTCGTTTATTCTTGTATTTGTATGGGCGATATCATTATGGGAGGAATGTGGTGAAGTATTTCCAAAGAAGATTATTTCTGTAGGCCATATAACTGCAATCGTCCTAACTCTGATATGCGTATGGAACAACATCGTGTTCAGTAACCAGTTGTACTATCGCATAGACTTACAGGATAAAGCCTTTGATTCTTTTGCTACTCGTATGGTTAATGATATTGAGAATGTTGAAGGCTATGAATACGGATCCACCAAGGTTGTAATATATGGATCATTTGAAAATTCACCATATATTAACAACCTATCAGTTTTTGAAAATGTTAACACTATGGGAGTGGGTAAAACACCGATTTCCTATATGCAAACCTTTTACAGCTATGCATCGTATTACCAGAATATTAAGATGAATTTCACCTTTGCTTCTGAGCCTACAGAGGAAATTATCAATATGCCTTCGTATCCTGCAGCAGGCTCTATTGTTACTGATGGTGATCAGGTAATAATAAAAATCTCCGATTGATGTTATTACTAATAGAGGTAGGTAATAAACAGACCTAATATATTAGATAAATTCAGGTACCTCAAAGGTCATACCGTTTTCAAGCATATAGTCAATAAACTGCTTGTAATACTCAGGCACCATAGCTTCTGTTTCATCATGTGCGTGTAACAGAATGATATGGTGCTTTTCTTCGCCTATCAAAGCGGTTCCCTGTTCAGGATTTCTGTCCTTGAGCTTCTTCCATACATCTTCAACAGTAAACTCTGTCTTCCAGGGGATACGATATTCCTCGATATCAAAGGTCCAGAAGGTGTCGATAAATTTGTCATGTCCACCCTCCTTCCACCAAGGATAAGGAACTTTGGTATCGTCTAACTTGTCATATCCTTTTTCCTTGAAATACTCCTGAAGCTGTGATGCAATCTCGCCACCCTTGTCGCCATAAGGGAAACGGAAGGGTCTGTATACGCGTTCAACACCTGCATCCTTGTACAGCTTGTTGAGGACTTCTTCGTTTTTCTCGATATCGGCAATAGCTTCTTCTATAGTCAGCTTGGAAAAAGCAGGATGCGAATAGCTGTGATTACCGACAATCATACCTGCACGAAGCGCATAAATTGCTTCATCATAAAATTTCTCAACATTCTGACCAACTGCGAACATAACCGCGGTAATTCCCTTTGACTTTAAGTAATCAACAATCGCAGGGGTGTTGTTAGAAGCGATGTCATCAATTGTTAAAATAGCAGTATTCATAGTTCCTCCTATAATTTGAAATAATACAGGATGTCGTTGCCTTCTTACTAATTCAGTTTATCCCCACAGATAGCGCAAAATCAAGCTTCACTATAAATATTTACCCCGTATTTTGGAAGTCTTTTCTCACATTGTCATACTACATCGGTTATATGTAATGTCGGTGTTGGAATATTTTACAATTTACAATATAAGTGATTTTGAGGGTAGTAATCTACCAGCAACCTTCTTGCAGTAGGATTGTGTTGCAGCTTCCTCATAGCTTTGGCTTCTATCTGTCTGATACGCTCTCTGGTCACTCCAAATTCGGGCAGCTTAGCAATTTCTTCAAGAGTCATCGTTGCCCCTGCTCCTATTCCGTATCTGAGACATATAACCTTAGCCTCTTTCTCATTCAGGATTTTCAATGCCTTTTGCATATCATCCTTAAGACCGGCATTAATTACCTCTTCGCCGGGGTCTATAGTATGAGTATCAGCGATAAAATCCTCCAAGGTTGAATCACCATCCTCGCCAATCTTTGTATCCATTGAGACCATTGAATACATAGAAGCTAATGCATTTTCTACCTTCTTTTTATCGAATCCGGTCATCTCACAGATTTCCTCAGTAGACGGATTGTCACCATAATTCTGGTAATATTCTTTTGTTACTTTGGCTATTTTGTTGATAGTCTCACTCATATGAACAGGAATGCGAACGGCAGAACCTTCGTCCGATATACCGCGAGAAATAGACTGCTTTATCCACCAAGAGGCGTAAGTACTAAATCTGTAGCCAAGCTTATAATCGAACTTTTCAACAGCCCTAATCAGACCTTCGGTTCCCATAGTATTGAGGTCGCTGAGTTCTACGCCTCTTCCAACATACTTTTTTGCATAGTGCATTACCAAGCGAAGATTGGCTGTAATCAATTTTTCACGTGCATCCTTAGCAGCCTTACCACCCTCGCTTATAGTTCTTGCCAATTGCTGCTCCTCTTCAGCTGTAAGAAGGGAAAACTTGCCAATATCATTCAGATACAGCTTCATGCTATCACCGTCAAATTCATTTGCCGAATCGCCAACAAATTCATCTGTGATAATAACATCTGCAAAGTCGTCTGCACTGTTCTGCGTTTCCATGTCCTTCAAATCAGCTGAAGTAGGTTCAACATCCATAACATAAGCATCATTCATTGCATTCATTGTCTTCATAATCATTTCCTCCTCGTATTGTAAATCACTGCACAAAAAATGAGTCAGTAAATGTATTATTACAAGACCGATGAGATATTCCTTTTTTTATTTAAAAAATTTTTAGACCACGTAAACTCACGTGGCCTAATCATTATTTTCCATTCTTCGAAATGTGAAAAAGCTATTAGTATACTTTTATTCTATCTGGTCCGAACTTAGGGGACACTTAAGAGCGATGTTTACAATATGCGCAATATTCTGCTCGCCTGCATACGCATTTATATCAGTAAAATCACTTGTCAGCGGGAGCCAAACCAGTGGATTTACTTCCTCGACCAACGTCACATCATCAGCCAATTGTCCAACATAAAGCTCCAGAATAAAGTCTTGCACATAGTAAGTCAGGTCCATAAAATGCTTAAGCATGATATCTGAACGTGATATTCCGGTCTCCTCGTGAAGTTCGCGATAAGCGGCATCTTCGGAACTTTCACCGTCCTCAACCTTCCCGCCGGGAAAGTTATAGAGCCCCTTGTAGGGATCCTTAATTCGTTTGCAAAATAAAATATTATGTTTAGTCTTGTCGAATACTACGATACAGTTATAGGTTTTCACAGTATACCCTCTATGACCGATTTATGTCACAAATTCATTATAACCCATAACACTGTATATGTCCGATTTTTTGCTATTAACGGTCGATTATTTTACTGAATGCATCAAGCACTTCCTTCATATCATCGGGAATGAAGCTCAAGCCTTCCTGCTTGATATTTTCGGGGATTCCGTAGAATGCCTCTGCCATAGCGCCGGCGATAGCTGCGAGAGTATCAGTATCTCCACCGAGCGAAACAGCATTGCGTACTACATCCTCATAGGATTCACCGTCCATAAAGGCTCTGAGTGCCTTGGGTAACGAGTCTTGGCATGTTTCATCATGTCTGTGTCTCAAACGCATTTGGTCAAGCGACTCGGTAAAATCGTATCCGAACTCTCTAACAACATACTCTGCAATATCTGCCTTGCTGTGTCCGGTTCTGGCAAGGAACATAACGGCAGCGGTGCACTCAGCTCCCTTGATGCCCTCAGGATGATTGTGGGTAACAACAGCAGTTGATTTAGCCACCTCGCGGGTTCTTTCGATAGTATCATAGAGCAGACCTGCTGCCGAGACGCGCATCGCAGAACCATTGCCAAAGCTTCCGTAGGGTTGAGTATTGTGACTCCAAAAGAGCCACTTGTAAAAACGACCGCCGTAGCCTGCCTCCGGATATCTCTTGGCCCATGCTCGCATTGAAGAAGTGACCTCCCTTTCAATAGTATCGGTATCTGCAGCTAATCCTGCTTTCATCAACGCTTCACCGATTGCGATAGTCATCGCGGTATCATCTGTGAAGGAATCCTCCGATGTAAATAGTTTGAACTCCTTGGTCTTGCCCCCTCTGTCAAATTCAAATCTGCTTCCGATAATATCTCCTAAAATTGCTCCGTACATGGCATTGCCTCCTTATTTTTTTGTGCTTGGTTAACTTGTTGAGCCAAGTATATCAAATGAGGTTAAAATCCGGGTCGCCGTAAAGGCGACATTGAAATTTTTTCCGGAATTTATGAAAAAAACACATCAATAAGCAGATTTTTGCTTTATTTGATGTGTTTATGTTATCTAATCATTTGATTTGAGACCTGGATGCTTTTTAATTTTCAGATTTTCGTATAT
>JAKSRU010000102.1 GCA_024403475.1 Lachnospiraceae bacterium
TCCGAGGATGACTTCAGGCTACGACCTCCTTTGGGTCTGCTCTCAAACTCAAGACTGCACCCGTTATCTGTCAGCGCTATACATTCTCCAATGCCCTCTATTCCGATAAAGGTATAGCATTTAGTACGCATCCTCAGATAATAGAAGGTACCTCCCTCGGAATAAGCACCGTCAATAGCATACAAGCAAGATGGATCATTTAAAAACTCCACTGCACTGCTAACATTTTCAAGTGCAATTCTTTGTTTTTCTGTTAAATCCTCCGGCGACAGAGAGCATCCTCTCTCCTTGCAGCATCTGCCCTTGCAAACACTGCATTCATCTCCCGGCATATATCCGGATATAATATAATCACTCATTATCAGTTATTCAATTCCTTCATAGCCTGAGCAGCATCCATAATATCCTTCAGATTATCATTCATTTGAATCATGTAGCTCACACTGTTATCACTTATGCTGATTGAATTCTCTGCAGATGCTGCAACCTCCTCGGTTGTAGCCGAAAGATTTGAAATAGCATCCATAATTTCAGTGTTAGCATTAACAACATTTCCAACACTCTCAGAAATCTGGATAACCGACTCATTGAGAATATCAACGTTGTTTCTGATTGCTTCAAATTTTCTTCCGGTATCCCCGATCATTACATTCTGCTGCTGCGAACTCTCTGCTGCCTTCTTCATATTATCGTTGGCTGCATTAACATCTGCTGTGAGATTTGAAATAATATCTGTAATCTGTTCAGTAGATACTCTTGTCTCTTCTGCAAGCTTTCTGATTTCGTCCGCTACAACTGCAAAACCTCTTCCGGCTTCTCCTGCTCTTGCCGCCTCGATAGAAGCATTCAGCGCCAGCAAATTAGTCTGTTCAGAAATATTGAGGATTGTAGCAATAATAGCATCAACCTCACCGATTCTCTGTTCAAGAAGCACAGTAGTCTCCTGAGTGAGGTTGTTAATCTCTGCGGTCTGCTTAGCCTGTTCTTCAAGCTTAACCAATACAGCCATACCATCCTCTACAGCTTCTCCGGTCACTTGTGATGCTGACTTCATTGACTGCGCCTCAGCTTCAACCTTCATGAGGTTCTCCTGAATATCGCTGGTCATTGATGTCTGGCTCTCAATTGACTGAGCTGTTGACTGAATAGAAGCGGCGATTTCGTTTACCGCATTATTACTGTCAGATACACTCTGATTAAGATTCTGAATAGCAGCGCCTGCATCTTCAAGCTTCTGAAGAATAATCTCAGACTCGTTGACAATTTCTGTAGAAAGCTTGGTTGCATCTTCATTTTTCTTTGAGAGATATTCTACTGTTTCATGGCTCTGTCTCTCCATCAGATTAGTCATTATTACACCCATCAAAGAAATGAGCACGCTGAAAATAAAGTTTACAACCACAGTAAGTGTCTGCGTTCTGTCAGAGCTTACAAAATAAATAATCACGTAAACCACATTAATCACAAAACATGCAGCAGCACCTGTTATTGTAGACTTTTTCTCCATATCAAGAACTACAATCAACAGCATAGGAAACATAATCGCATAAAGGAACGGCTGTCCGCCCGTCCAAAAAATAAATGCATATGCAAGTCCAAGCACTCCCAAGCAAATCTTCTGCTGTTTCATCCCTGTTTTTTTAGCTATGAGACAGACTACGCAGAAAACCAATCCTGCCGCCATATATATGGTTCTTATTACTCCAAGTGCTCCCACACCCTTCATGAACAAAATCGAAATCACAGTCAGGAAAAACATTGTTGCTGTTCTTACCTTAAAAATAAACTGTACCTTTTCATTAAGCTGCTTTTCTTCAAGTTTCATATTGTTCTCCATTTCATAATAGCAAGTAGCATGTACTAACATTTTCAAGTGAAATTTTCAAAAGAAACTGCGTCATATAATTATCCCATATTTCTCTCATGCAAACAATATTTCGCCTTGCCTTATGTCCCGTCATTAGGTGATTTTCTATATTATCATCAATATTATTCGGCAGAAACTGTAACTATTTCACAAAGCATTTAATCTTGTCCTTTGTATATATTTCGCGTACTTTTCATACATCCCATCATATTTCACGCAAAAAATCCGCCTTGTTATAACCTAAACAAAGCGGATTTATCCTCAATCTTCCTTGCAATTATTACATGTTGTCTTCCATTATTTTCAAAGCATCGTCTATGTCATATCCAAGTCCTTCTTGGCAGCAGCGACAACCTCTGCCTTCCAAACACCGCCTCGTTCCATACGAGCATCCTTGTCAGGACCGGCTTCCTGAAGTGACTTCTTGTACACCCTGGCTTCTTCTCCGGAGTGAGTGGTCATCATCTGCATAAAGGAATATCCGTATTTTTCATACAGGCCGATATGATCTGTAGAAATATAGATATTTTCTTTTCCCATCACAGTCGCCATGCTCTCGCACCAATCAAGCACCTTGCCTGCACAATGCTGTCCTCGGTATTCCGGGAAGGTATACACAAAACCGACCCAAGGTGTCAGCTCTGTAGGTTGTATCTCATCAAGAGGTGCAAAGGTACTAAATGCCACCAGCTTGTCGCCATCAGTTAGCATAGGCACCAGCGCCCCGCGTCCCACTATGTCCTTGAGCTCGTTCTTGCGAATCAGTTCGCTCAACCATTTGCCCGGATCCCAGTCGCATTTTGACATTTCCTCAATCCAATGCTCTTTATTATCTGATGAAAAAAATTCCTGCATCTTCATTATTGTTCTGTCCTCAATACCCCATCCTATAAAAACTATCCTATAAAAAACCAGTCGTACAAATTATCCTCTAAAATCTATACTCTGTCCGAGAGCCCTCTCGCCTTCTGTTCTGACACTGTTAATTGAAGAATTATACGCATACTTCGAAATCTTCTCGATTAATGCCTCTAATGAATCTGCCGTAAACTCAATGTATTCAGCATCTTCTTTGTCAACTGCTTCTTTCTTATCAACAGCCTTGCTCCTATTAAGGCGCTCTTCCATTTCCTCTTTCTTAGCCTGTTTCTTTTCTTCAGCCTTAAGTGCCTTCTTCTCTTCCTGTTTTTTCTCTATATGCTTTCTCTGCGCTTCTCCGGCCTTCTCCAACACCGCAAAATACTTTGCATTTCCATTCTCATCAAAGCTGACACCTACATTCTTTACATTAGCTCCGCTGCTAACCATGCTCTTTCGTGCATCCTGAACCTGATTCTGTGCCATAGCAATCAAGCCCTCGTATTTTTTCCTGTAGGCTTCATCCTCTGCCATTCTTTCCAGCTTGTCTTCATCGATGAGAACAACCATCTTGCTCGCATTACCATATGAAGAAGCTCGTGCCGCAACCTGCGATTTTAAGTCTCTGCTTACCAGGATAAAATCCATTCCGTTGAATTTTCCCTTAAGCTTATCGTAATACTCTTTAGCCTTATCCGAGAGGTTGACATCTCCGATGACAGCCCCGTAGTCCTCCTTTGCGGTAGGTACCAACGCACCTGTTGCAGATACCGGCTTCCAATCAGCAGCACTTATCCCGTTATTCTTACCGGCTTTAGCAGAAGCCTCTGCTCCGTCCTTTGCTTCTCCCACTCCAATATTTTTATCATCATTTTTCACCCTGCTATTCCAGTTTTGACTTACCTGCTTATAGCTGTTTATTCCTGATACATTACTTGCCATATTTTAACCCCGCTTTCAAAATCCGACGTATGTTTACAGTTTTATATCAATTCGTGATTTATCTTCATTAAATTCAGATGCTGCACGTCTTAACTGAGCACTCAATCTCTCAAAGTCCTCAGAGCCGTTTCCTATGTTTAGCTCTATATGTTTTTTTGTATCTTCCAAATCCTTTTTTATGTCAATTTTTATATCTGTATTATTCTCGGTATCATCTTCTATATCATTTAACTTATCCGCCTTCTCTGCTTCCTCATTTTCCTCCGGAAGCTTCTGATATTGCTCTGATTCCAGATATTTATAATAAGCTTCCTGCTGCAGACACAATTTATTATTCATCTGGTTCATCAGCTCCAGCTTCTTGTCCTTAGGTATATACGGATTATTAGTAATATCCTTAGCCTCTGATGCAAGCTCACCAAGCTTAAATGTCTTCAGGCGCTCTACCTCTTCCTTGGACTTGCAGTTCTTGAGTGCCCTCTCATATGCAGCTTTTTCTGCCTGATCCTCCCTGTATCTCCGCAGCGCTTCAGGATCATTTTTTTCTAAATACTCTATCTCAGATGCAGTCAGTTTGCCTCCGGACTTAAGCTTATTATAGGTATCAGCATGTCGATTGCTCTCACGCTCTGCCTCTGCGCGCTCATTCAAATCCGCCAGCATACGTTCAGTCTCCGTCATCTCTGAACGCTTCTTGCCATTTTCTAATTCCTTTTTCTTTTGCTGCCATTCATTGTTCAACACTTGAAGCTTGACAGTATTTCTAATTGTACCTGTAACCATAGCGTTACCTCACAAAACGCCTAAACGGTTCGGGAATCACTCGTCGGAATCGACTTAGAAAATACAAAAAGACATAGCATTACACTATATCTGAATCATCTCAATCCGTGAGAAAAAACCGAAATCCATTTCGTCTGTAAAAAGAATAATAATATGTTATTAATTATATACTTATTATCGACTTACTGCTAACAAATATTAACAACAAAGAAATAAATATACATAATTTAAAAAATTTTTGAAGTTTCTGTTGACAGTTTCATCATAATTAGATAGAATAACAAAGTCGGTTTTGAGCGACAAATGTGTCCGTAGCTCAGCTGGATAGAGCAACGGCCTTCTAAGCCGTGGGTCGGGGGTTCGAATCCCTTCGGGCACATTCACCGAAAGGTGCTCATATGGTGGGTATAGCACAGTTGGTTAGCGCGTCAGATTGTGGTTCTGAAGGTCGAGGGTTCGAATCCCTCTACCCACCCTCATCTAAATATTCATCGCCGATTACAGGTCGCCGGGCCTTTCCTAGGGCTATCGCCAAGCGGTAAGGCACAGCACTTTGACTGCTGCATCTCGGCGGTTCGAATCCGCCTAGCCCTGTTTTTTATGGGACACTAGCTCAGTCGGTAGAGCACTTGACTTTTAATCAAGTTGTCACGGGTTCGATTCCCGTGTGTCTCACGTTTATTCACCTCTAATGATATTCATTAGAGGTTTTTTTATTCGTTTAATCATTTTGGACTTATAGGACATTTTTTTCTTACAAAATTGTAGCCTCAAGAAAAAATACCATCATCTATGAACTTCAAAAAGATTTCATCTATTTCAGGATCAAACTGTGTTCCTTTTCCCTTGACCATCTCCGAACGAATCACATCCATCGGAAGCGGATCACGATATACTCTTCGAGAGTTCATTGCATCAAAAGCATCTGCCACGCCGACAATTCTTGCCTCCAGTGGAATATTCTCCCCGGCGATACCTGTAGGATACCCCTTTCCATCGAATCTTTCATGATGATAATTTGCTACAATACGAGCAAACTCCAATGTCTCAATTGTTTCAAGAATATCCGAGCCCACAACAGTATGTGACTTGATTACCGCATACTCTTCATCAGTAAGTCGTCCGGCCTTGTTGAGCACATTATCAGGCACACCGATTTTACCTATATCGTGCAGCAAAGCAGCGCGATGCAGCTTTTCAATTCGCTCATCATCCCAGCCGAGTTGTTTTGCTATCATTACTGAATAATCTGCCACTCTTCCCGAATGACCATTAGTATATGCATCTTTTGCTTCCAGCGTAACTGCAAGAGTATCCACCATCTTTAATGACATCTCTTCCATTCTCTTTCTACGCTCTTCAGCTACTGCAGTTTGCTTTTCCACCTCACTCTGCAAATGCTTCTGAAGCAAATTAAGCTCCAATACTCTCTCAATTCGCTTTATCATTACTGCTGCTCGAAACGGCTTTCTGATAAAGTCCATAGCGCCCATTTCAAGACCTTGAATTTCAGCGTCATGATCAATATCTGCAGTGAGAAAGATAATCGGAATCTCACGCCATTCGGGATTTGCCTGAAGTTCCTGCATAACCTCAAAGCCGTTTTTCTGCGGCATATGGACATCCAGCAAAATAAGGGCTGGCTTTTCGATGCTTAATTGTTCCAGGCATTTGTCACCCGATTCGAAGCACTCGACATCATATTCAGTTGATAATAAATGTTTAGCAAGCTTACGATTCATCTCATGATCGTCAACCACCCAAATCAAAGCCTTCATTTATACTGCTCCCAATTAATCAAAATTACATATATGTATCCTGAAGCTTTAATATCTTCAGCATACTCTTGAATTCGCCGGCATCCGCAATCTCACCGTTGCAAATGTCACTCTTAAGCACTTCAATGCTTACTGCTTTCTCTGAAGTTATATTGAAATAGTTCTTGTCGAAAATAGCATCTGCTCCGGTAAGTCCAAGCATCACAAAGGGTGCAAATCTGTCTGCACTAACCTTGACAGTAAAGCTATCCTCACTCTCCGTAACCTCTGTCTTCACCTCGGCCTCTGTAAGTTCCATATACTTCCAGGGAACAAGGACCTCTGTCTGCGATAGACCGGTCACAGTTCCATCAGGCTTAGTAAAGCTATACACTGCCTCAACAAAGATTTCTCTTCTGATGTCATCAAACTCACTTAAGTCTTCTTCAATAACCATAGCAGATGAGTACGCTGCTACAGTCATCTCCTTTTTGCTTTCTCGAAGTACGGAAAAATCAGTTTTTTTCACTGATAAAGTAACCTCGACCTTTATTTCTTCATCAGACTCATTTTCAGCCCAGGCCTGAATTCCCGAGAAGCCTTTTTTGCCTTCGTTAGTCTTAAGGAGACTTCCGGTCACAGGTGCAAAAAATTCCTTGGACATATAGTGAAGTGCCTTCCAACGTCCAAAATAATCTATGCTTGACCATGAAGCAACCGGCCAGTTGTCATTGAGCTGCCAATAGATAGCGCCCATGCAACGACCTCTGTTTCTTCTCCAATGCTCGGCACCCGCCTTAATAGCAATACCCTGCAAAATCTGAGTAGTATAAAGAAGTGTCTCAAAGTTCTTAGGATACCTGAAATTCTCAGAAATGTAATAAAGCATCTTACCGTTGGCCGAATCATTTTTCTGATGGCTCTCCATTACTGCTGAGAAAATATTTCTATCCTCCGGCAAGGTGTAGGTTTCTACTGTTTTAAGCTCAGGGAAGGACTGAAAACCGAACTCTGAACAATATCTGAAATAATGCTTGAGATAATCGGTAAAGGGCTTCTGTCCGTGCCATACATCCCAATAATGAGTATCTCCTCTATTCTCATCACACGGATTATCAAAACATCCTCCTGACGAAGGAGAAGAAGGCCAATACATAGTTTCAGGATTTTCCTCTGCCACAATACCGGGAATAATCTCTTCAAACATTTTAATATAATCTGCTTTCAAATATTCCGAATGAGTATTGCTCCAGCCCCAATCCTTCCATGCAGATTCCATCTCATTATTTCCACACCATACTCCCAGTGAAGCATGATGACGAAGTCTCTTGATATTGTCTCTGGTCTCCGCAATTATATTCTCTCTAAAGGAATCATTCAGTTCATAGATATTGCAGGCATACATAAAGTCCTGCCACACCACAAGTCCGTATTTGTCACATAAATCATAAAAATCTTCAGACGGATAATAGCCGCCTCCCCATACACGTACGCAATTATGGTGCGCTCTGGCCGCAGATGATATCAGATATTCAATACGCTCACGATTAATTCGTGAATATATGCAATCCTCAGGAATATAGTCTGCTCCCATTGAAAACAGCTTGCGTCCGTTAACACACATTGCGTACTCTCTTCCCCACTCATCCTTCTCCTGAGATACGGTAATGGTACGCAGTCCGATAGTCAGATGTCTGGTATGAAGAGGCTCTATCTTGTTAATCTGAGTAGCATTTGCACCTCCACCGGCAATCATTCCCACCGGTTTGAGTGAAATATCTATATCATACAAGTTCTGATCACCCTGATCATTGGGCCACCACAGCTTAGGCTCCTCAATTTCAAAGGTAACAGTAAGTCCTGCATCACCTATATTTACAAGAGTTGATCTGGTCTGAGCCTGTGTTGCAAATACACGCTTTTTTCCAATCCAAGCATGCTGCACAGTAGTAGACAGCTTGTAGCGCTTATCTGCAGCTCTGTCAAAAGCAACCTGAACAGTCAGACTCACCCTGCCATCCTCATGCTTTTGCACAGTCTTCACATCATCAATTCTGATATCCGAGTATGCCTCTAACTTGATATCTCTCCAAATTCCGCAATCAGGAAGCTGTGCACCCCAATCCCATCCGAACATAGAATGAGCCTTACGGATATACTGGTTGCCGGCAATACCGCCCGCAGGAACATTTGTAATCTCCTTATTCTCAGAAGCCTCATACTCAGCAATATATTTTAAGGGCGCATAAAAAATAATTTTGATTTCATTGGTTCCGGCTACAAGCACCTCCTTGACCTCAAGACGATAAGTTCGGTGCATATTTTCCACATGAGCAATTAAGCTACCGTTTATACAAATATCGGCAACTGTATCTATACCCTCACAAACCAAATCAATTTTATCTGCCTCTAAGTCTTCCTCAGTTACTTCAAATTCTCTGTAAAAGACATAATCCTTATAGAATAGGTCTCGAGCTTCATATTCATTTTCTCTAAAATAAGGATCATCTATAGCGCCTGCTGCCAGCAATCCCGAAAGTACAGACCCCGGTACTTCTACAGTATATTCCTTAGCATTTTCCACACCGTATTCTGCAAATTTCCAGGTGCCGTTAAGCTCTAAAATGTTCATCATCCATCTCCAATTAATATCACTAAGTTTCACAAAAATGCGTTTCTATTAGTACAAATTCTATTCTACACCATATTCTATTTCAATAACTATATTTCACGAAAAAATAAGAATATTATTTTATCCTTGACATCACCACATATTGACCGCTATAATGCCTATTGTTGTGTATCGGGGTGTGGCTCAGCTTGGCTAGAGCACCTGGTTTGGGACCAGGGGGTCGCAGGTTCGAATCCTGTCACCCCGAT
>JAKSRU010000103.1 GCA_024403475.1 Lachnospiraceae bacterium
AAATTTAAATTATTTAAGAATTTCTTTAAGAATTGATTTTAGGATAGGTATTGTAAAAGGTTGCATATGTAAAGACGCATGATTGAGGGGCGTGGATATGTATATCAAAAATAGGAGGTCCGATATGGGCAAGGTAATAATTGAAACAAATAATTTAGGCAAGCAGTACGGCAAACAGTTTGCCATCAAAAATGTGGATTTTAAGATTGAAGAGGGAATGATATGCGGACTTATCGGTCCTAACGGTGCAGGTAAGACCACTATTATGAAAATCCTCGGCGGATTAAATATTCCTACAGAAGGAAGTGTAAAAATATATGGAAAGAGTACTGAAAAGGGGCTGGCTGAATCTCGTAAGCGAATGAGCTTTATGATTGAGACTCCTTATATAAAGAGCAGAATGAGTGCTCGAGAGAATCTCGAGAAGCAGCGCCTGCAAAAAGGTATTCCAAACCCGGAGAGAGTCGAAGAGGTACTTAAGCTCGTAGGTCTTGAAAATGTAGGAAAGAAGGCTGCCGGCAATTTTTCACTCGGTATGAAGCAGAGATTAGGTATTGCAATTTCTCTTTTGTCAAAGCCTGAAATTATGGTTATGGACGAGCCTATCAACGGACTTGATCCCGAGGGAATCGTAGAAATCAGAAACCTGCTTCTCAAGCTCAACAAGGAAGAACATATAACAATTATTATTTCTTCACATATTCTTTCAGAGCTGTCTCTTCTTTGCACAGATTACATTTTTATCAACAAAGGAACTATCAGACAGAGCATTACCGCGCAGGAGCTTGAGAATAACTGCAAGGAATCTTTAATCATCCATACAGATAATGATGAGAAGGCACTGGCAATACTTCAGGAAAAGTTTGAGAATCTCGAGTTTGATGTAAATGACAACGGTAGTCTTAAGATATTCGGTCTGCTGGACAACATTCGAGAGGTTTCAAAGAGTCTCTACGAGGGAGGGGTTATTCCTCTCGAACTGAGAATTCAGGAAGCAAATCTTGAGGAATACTATATGAATATGTCCGGAGATGATGGAGCTACGGTAAAAACAGATGCGACAGCGGACGACAATAAGTAACAGATACGGTGGTGAATAGTGTGATTAATATTATCAAAGCAGTTAATTATCAAATCAAAAAGGATATCACTACTTATATTGCTATAGGCGGAGGTCTCTTGATTGCATTGTTACCTATTCTGGAATATGGAGTAGACGGCCTGAAGGAGCTGAATGGCGGAATGTATGCAATGTCATATTTAAGCGTCATGATGTTTATCCCTTATGTTATGTCATGTCTGATAGGTGCCTGCATTATCGGTAAGGATATGGGAGACAAAACCATTAACTACGAGATTTTGGCCGGTCACTCGCGAATGGATGCTTTTTTGGCAAGAGTGATATTGGCGTTTGTGTGGGATATAGGCTTATGTATCCTGGTATCTGCGCTCCCGATCGGTGTTGTGACATTGGTTAACGGATGGGGCAATAATGTTGCATTTGCAGATATGGCAGCCAGGTATATTGTGAATATAACTTCTGCATTTCGTATCAATGCATTCGTCATTCTGATTACAATGATTGTCAGACATCCTGCAGCAGGAGGATTTATTTCTTACGGTGTTCTTAATGCGTCAATGCTCCCGCTGTTGGTACTGAGTGAAACCATGGATATAAAGCTATATCATTCAGTTGCCATGGCGGACATTTTGTATATGAGTTTTATCAGCAATATGAGACAGATTGTGGAAAATGGTGAAAAAATAACAGTTTATGATATGGCGATAAGCAATAGCTTCCTAATCGGAGCAATAATAGTACCGATTGTTGTGAGTGTTGTGTATGTCGTGCTCGCATGTATGATTTTTAAGAAGAGAGATTTGAAATAGGAGATAGGGCATATGAAAAATTTGATGAAAGCCCAGTGGTTTCAATTATTAAAGAGTAAAAAAATATTGATTCTGACAGTCCTGGTTACATTGTTTATTCAGCTGGTTGAAGTATTCAGCCCTCTAATCAATGGTGATCCCGCGATGAGTTTTGGAGTGTATCTTGCATCATATGGCAGCTCGGGATATTCTTTGTTTACACTCAGTATTTCTGCGGCGGCAGGAGTGATAATAGCTATCATATGTACCGGTGGTGACTACAAGGATAAGACCATCAATTACGAGATAATGAACGGTTACACACGACTTGAGATTTTTGCGGCAAAAAGTATCATAGCAACAATAGTCGGGTTAGCAATATATGTAGTTACTATAGTGATTCCGTGCACCATAAATGTGCTTTTGTTCGGATTTGGAACAGAACTGGAAGTATCAGAGGTAATGCTTAGATTTTTCTTGTCATTATTTGTAGAGATAAGACTTATCTGGATTTTTATCGCATTTACATATTTCATCAGAGTATTCTGGATTGGAATTATTTTTGCGACAATATATTTTATCAGCGCGCCTGAATTACTTGACGGATTGAGCAATCATTCGTATCTTCTCGGAATGTCTACCTTTGGAAAGCTAAGTGAGTATGTAAGCTGGATTAACTATACATTAGGTGATGGCGTTGAATATATTTATATATATGGACGCAAATTTGCTATGGGTGAGAGCATTGCGGTGATTTTATCATCATTGGGTATTGGCCTGGTGGCATTGTTCATCGGTTACTTCTTCTTCAAGAAGGATGATTTACAGTAGAGGATAAACATATGATTTTTGGAGATATTTTTTATTTGGTTTTGGAAATACTGTTTGGAGGCCTTAGCCTTGCAATTGCGATAATTGCGAGCAAGTATGCGAGCAGTAAATACAAGATGATATATCTGGTAGCACCGGTGTTAACTGTGGGTTTCATCGCACTGACCGGTTTCGATAAAGTATTTATTCCTGCGTATATCGTAAGTGCCTTATTGATTCTGGGATTCTTCTTTGAAAAGAAGGTGCTGAGGATGATACTCAGTATTTTGCTTATGGTTACAATGATCGGTGAATATGTAGAGTACAACGATAGTCCTTTATACAGAGAACCCGATTATGTTGCAGAGTTTAAGCATGCATATGAGCTGATGGAAGAGCATTATGTCTTGACTGAGCACAAGGATATCGATTTTGATGCACTTTATGATAAATATCTTCCTCAGATTAAAGATGCAGCCAAGAGACATGATAAAGCTGATGTGTATATTGCATGGCTGAGCTTTTGCAGTGAATTTAAGGACGGTCATGTTAGTTTTATGCCAAGCATTACTGAAGAAGAATTTGATGTTGTTACAGAGAGATTGTACGGCTACGATTACGGATTTTCACTAATGCGTAAGTCAGATGGAACTATCGTGGCAGTAAATGTAGAAGCCGGGAGTGCAGCTGAGGCAGCCGGTATTAAAAATGGCACAGCTATAATTGAATGGAACGGACAGCCTGTTGAGGATATGATTGCCGCATTTGATGCTCCTTTATATAACAATATACCTGTTAAGGAGAGCGAGGATTTCCTGAGAGTAATTTTTGCCGGAGGACAGAGCGGGGACAGTCTCAAGGTAAGCTTCGTAAATGATGACGGAGCCATAGCTGAGGTTGATTTGGACAAACTGGGAACATATGCTGACAGACTTGAGGATACCTTAAGTAAGGTGCTTGATGGAAAGCTTGAAACCAACCTGTCTGTAAGTCAGATTGATTCTTCAACAGCATTTATCAGAATCGACAGTATGGGTTATGATTCGAATTCTTACGGCAGCAATAATTATGATGCAATGTATTCAGAGTTAAGAGATGCTCTTCAGCTGCAAAAGGATGCAGGAGTTACAGATCTGATTATTGACTTAAGAGCTAATACAGGTGGTGATCCCGGATTTGATAAGACAGTATTCAGACTGTTATTCCCTGAGGGTGAGTACACGATGAGCTATAACAGTGTATGGGATGTAGAGAACAGCTGTTATATGATTGATGAGACCACGGGTGGCTATGTTCTTGGAACTCCCAACAAGTTCTATGGTGAAGGCTTCTGGGGCAATGGAAAAATTATTGTGCTTGTAAGTGCGACTACCGTAAGTGCAGGTGATATGTTTACTGAAGTTATTTCAAGACTTGATAATGTAACAATTATGGGAATTACTCCTTCTAACTGTGCATGCCAGGCGGTAAGAGCTGTTAGTGATATGGAGTTTGGCATGTTGTCATTTTCCGCAGTTCCCGATTTGAATGCAGACGGTAGTATCTATATCGATACAGATGTAACAAGAGAGGCTACAGTTCCTCTTGACATTCAGATTGAGGTGGATGATGAGTTTATCGATGCAATATTCAATCGCGGAGAGGATTATGTATTGGACAAGGCGGTAGAGTATATCGGTTTGTAAAGGAAAATTTCGCTGTGCTCATAGAGGACTTTATAGCTCTTGGCAAATTTTTTTTCAATGTTTTGTAATATCCTTGTAGAAATTCTGTTTTTAGTAGTGTAAAGCGAGCTATACATATTGCGAATTGTATGGTAAGTTGATTCATGTTAAAAATAAATTTTTCTATGAGGAGAAATAAAGTGAAGAAAAAATTTTTGATGTTAGCATTAATGTCTGCTATGTCACTATCATTATTTGCTTGTGGCAAAACGACAGAGCAGGAAGATCAGGATAAAAAAATCGACTTAGATTCTGTGTCTTCCTTGTATGTTCCCGGTGAAGATGAAATCGTCATGGATAACGCCGGAATGGGACATGTTGAAGGCGTACTGGTTGTCTTTTTCACAAAGGAAGCGACAGATGAGGAGATAATTGAAGTTATCGAATCTTTAGACGGTGAATTAATCGGTAAGGATGAGAGATTAAAGGAATATCAGATTCGTATCGAAGATGCTAATCAAGAAACACTTGAAAAGAAAGCAGAGAAGCTTTTAGAGAAGCCTTGCGTTTTGGATGCTAAGCTCGACAGAATTTATTCTATCAGCAAAAGCATGACCAAGCCCAATGATCCGTGGATTGAGTCGGGAGAATTTGACATTTTAGATTGGGATGAGAAAAATCCTTCAGGAAATAACTGGTGGCTCGAGGCAACCAGAGTTCCTTCAGCATGGGATTATTCAGAATATTTCACCACAATCAATGTAGGTATTGTAGATGACGGTATTGATATCGACCATGAAGACCTTGCCGGTATGAACATCAAGATTCTCAATCCCGATTTGTGTGACGATGGAGGAAACCACGGCACACATGTTACCGGAATTATGATGGCCGAGGGAAATAACGGCGTGGGTATTTCCGGTGTTTTGTCAAATGTAAACGGCTATTTCGTTGATGTTTATGCAAATGAAGAGCAGGAAAACAACTATGTGTCAATGACAGATATGTTGGAAGGAATCAGTGACTGCTGTAGAGAAGTAGGACCTGACGAGAAAATTGTAATTAATCTTTCCTCCGGATTAAGATATCTCGGTTTTGATCTTATTCAGTCATATATAGCTTCGAATTCAGCACAGGATGCTATCAGTACTATTGCATTATTAAAGTACTATGATTATGACAATTTCATCATTTCACAGGCAGCCGGCAACGATGCTGTAGATGCATATGAGTGCAATGGATTTTTTGCATCTATGGATGAAGAAAATGTATCAAGCTTCTTGGAGAGCCATCCTTCATATGCTGAATACATGACCACTGAAGACATTATGGGATGTATCATGATTGTAGCAGCAGTTGAGGAGCCTTATGGTGGAGAATACAGCTTAACCTATTTCTCTAATTTCGGTCATACAATTACTGTTGCAGCTCCCGGTTCAAATATTTACAGTACCATAATTGCAGATGGTGAATACGGCTCATATGAAGTAATGTCAGGAACCTCAATGGCTTCACCTCTTGCCGCATCAATAACTGCTCTTGCTTGGTCTGTTAATCAGGACTTAAAGCCGATTGAAATCAAAAAGCTGATAGTTGAATCTGCTACAACACCTGTTTATACCACTGATGAAAAGGATACAGCGACCTGCTACTACATGATAGATGCCAAGGCAGCTGTAGAAGCGGTTCTCAACTATTCGGGAATTGATGCAGTTATCAGCGATGATAACGGTGGCGATGATGATGACGACTTCTGGAGTTCTTTCTGGGATTCATTCTGGGGAGATGATGACGATGATGGTTCAGCTGACTCTAACGGTAATACCACTACACATTTTGAGAATATTCCCGTATATTACGAGGATGGATATGCTTTTGATGTAAGTATTGACATTGAAAATATGTTAATTACTGATATCAATGACACCTATTCATATGAAATTATAGCTGAGCCTCTGATTTGCATTGATGTAGACGGAACAATGCAGGTAGCATGTCTCAAGGATGATAAGCTCAGAATTTTCGGAGCTGCAGATAACTATACTGCACAGAAGTTCTCTATGACATTTACAGATGGCTCTGTATCAACAGGAGTTATGACCTCCAAGACAGACGGCAGCGTTTGCTTCGCATATGATAATGGTGCAGAAGATAATTTGTATCATGCATTTGATTATGGAGACGAGTGCCTGTATATTTTAGGAACCAACGGATTTATATGCGCTGATTATGAATATGATAGTGAAGATGATATTTTATATATTTATCTGACAGAATCACAGTCATATGAAGATGGCGCATTCAACTAAGGATTCAATAAATATCTGAAATGAAATCGCTTATGCCGCAGGGTGTAAGCGATTTTGTGTTATTAATGCATTATAAATATTCAAAATAACTCAAGTATGTTATTATCTAAAGGACTATAGAATAATATCGGATATACAAAAAGAGCATTGTTGTCCGCTAGCAGAGAGGTAAAAATATGCCTGTATTTGATTTTAATGCAAAAAAAGATGAACCCGTTGAGGTTACCGTTACATATACTACCTTTCAGTCCGACAAAAGGACTGCAGACGCTGAGAATCCTATTATTATTCTCAGCAATAAATCAGGAAAGCTGATGCATCATTCCTGCGGTATGTTTACCAGTCCTACCAAGGGTTCGGCATTTACCCTTGATTCGGAAACAGGTGAAGCTGTAAGCGAGGATATTCTTAAGATTGATTCGAGATTTGTAAGTCTGGTAAAGTGGCTCGGTGACAGTCACATTATGGTAAGACTTTCCGGAGTAGCCAAGGATGGAGAATATCGAATATATAAAATGATGGAGACCGGAGTGGCTGTAAGGGGAGCAAAGCTTGCAGGCGAGAATGGATTTTTGCAGTTTATGCTCGGAAGATTATTTCAGAGCGAAGCTCCTGTAGAGACCGAGAAGGACATCGATGACATAGAAGATTCAGATAATATGAAGCTTACCAGTGTCCAGAGTATTGCAGATTTTCTGACCTGTGCAGGTAACACTCTGCCTGAAAATATACGCATGTGGGCAAAGCGTAATCTTGCTATCGCCAAATCGGCAGAGGTTACTCCCGAAGAGCGTCGTCATGCACTGCGTGCGCTTTCTATTATGCTCAGTATTCATTGGAAGAATGATTACTTTGAAGCAATCGACCCTGTTGAAGCAAGAAGAATTCTGGACGAAGAGCTCTATGGAATGGAGAAGGTCAAGCAGCGCATTATCGAGACCATCATTCAGATTAACAGAACTCATACTCTTCCTGCATACGGCCTGCTGCTCATCGGACCTGCAGGTACCGGTAAATCACAGCTTGCTTATGCAGTTGCCAAGATTCTCAAGATGCCTTGGACTACTCTTGAGATGAGCTCTATCAATGATCCTGAGCAGCTTACCGGAAGCTCTCGCGTGTATTCAAATGCCAAGCCCGGTATCATTATGGAGACCTTTGAAAAAGCAGAGAGTTCTAATCTCGTATTTATCATAAATGAGCTTGATAAGGCATCTGCCGGTAAGGGTAATGGTAATCCGGCAGATGTACTTCTTACCTTGCTTGATAATCTGGGATTTACCGATAACTACATCGAATGCAATATTCCTACAAGTGGTGTGTATCCTATTGCGACCGCTAATGAGAAAGCACAAATCAGTGCACCTCTTATGTCTCGTTTTGCAGTTATCGAGCTTCCTGATTACAGCTTTGAGGAAAAGAAGGCAATATTCAGCAATTTCGTAATGCCCAAGGTTCTCAAGAGAATCGGACTTAAGGCGGAGGAGTGTTGTATCACAGAGGATGGACTGGAAGCGGTTATAGATACCTTCCGTGAGACCAGTGGTATTCGTGATCTTGAACAGGCTGCGGAGCATATTGCAGCTAATGCTCTTTACCGCATAGAGGTAGAAAAGATTACATCTGTGACCTATGATGCACAGACTGTAAAGACACTTTTATAGTACGAACCGGGGGGAGATTTATATGGCAGTTCCACAGTTTCATTATAGTGATGAATATAAAAAAGCGAGACGACTTACTATAACATTCAGTATTGTAGCGGGTGTTTTGTTCGTGCCATGGGGCGCATTGATGCTGCTTGTAGCTTTATATAATGCTGTTTGTGGCGGACAATCCTGTGATGGTTCAAGTATAGATTCTTGCTCACCTGCAACAGAACCGGAATTTTTCGCGTTTGTATTTGCGTGGCTTGCTATCATAATCGGATTTGTGATTGCAGCTATTATTTTAGGTGCAAAAGCAAAGCAGAACAAAATCCCGATTCCTTATACACCGGCAGAAATAGCTGCGATGGAACAGCAGGCAGCATTAAGAGCGCAAAGCAGAGAGGCTGCATTAATTTATATTCCCAAATATTATGCGCATAGACGCGGTCAGATTACCTTCAGTATATTAGCCGGCGTGTGCGGATTAATATCCTTCTATTCATTAGTGGCGGTAATGCAGGAATATGATGACTATAAGAGATCATTAGCGCATGGCTGGTGCAAGAGCTATGATGTCACAGATATGGTGATACCGGTAATGTTTTTGGTAATCCATCTGGGAGGGATAGTGTTTTTTATTATTCTAGCCAATAGAGACAGAATGCTTAAGAATAAAAATCGCATTCTCAAGGACAGCCAGCAGAATACACAGTTTACGTCTCCATATGTGCAGAATCCGTATCAGCAGGGTATGCAGAGTCCTTATGGTCAGAGCTCTTAT
>JAKSRU010000104.1 GCA_024403475.1 Lachnospiraceae bacterium
TGCCTGGGGTTGTACAGGCGCCTGAGGCTGAACGGGTACCTGAGGCTGTGCCTGGTACTGCACGGGTACAGGCTGCACGGGTGTCTGAGGCTGCTGGTACTGCGGCATTGCCTGTGCTCCGGGTGTCGCCATCACAGTAAGGTCTGCTGCAGGTACGCTTGATGCCATTACGGTCGCGTCAGCTACTGATACACTCGATGCCATTACTGTTGCATCAGCAGGTGCGGGTGCACTCGATGCCGCCATAACTGTAGCATCAACTGCTGCAGGTACACTTGCGCTTGCCATCGCCGTAGCATCAAATGCTTCAGGTGTGCTTGAACTTGCCATTACTGTAGCATCAGCTACAGGTGCATTAACTTGGCTCTGAGGCTGCATCTGGGGCTGTGCCACCGGATTACCGCATTCGCCACAAAATCTCTCTCCCTCAACGATTTTGTTTCCACACTTGTTACAAAACATTGCATTCTCCTTTGAGCTATGTTAGTGCTTACATTAATTAATAAGAATATTCTCTTTCCTATAGACCATCAGAATAAATTGTGGTATATATTTAATGTAAACTTATTTTATTATAATAGTATTATTATAATAGCTTTGTAAAGGAGAAACTATTTATGGAAAAAATCGCTGTTCGCAAAAATGTATTCGCAGGTTTCTGCGTACTTTACTGGCTTCTTGCTCTTATCATGCTTCTTACCGATAAGACTCAGGAAGACAAGGATGCAAAGAAGATCTATGTTACAAGCCTTGTATTTGCAGTATTGTTCGCAGCATGCTCAATCATCCCCTTCATCGGATGGCTTGTTTACATCCCTGCATTCGTATTCTATGTAATGGCAGTTGTAAATATGTTCAAGGGCAACTATGATTACAATGTTCCTGTAATCGGCGGAATCATCAATAATTTTGCTAACAAGTAATTCATAACTATTACGACTCTACTAAGACTTCGGTTGAAAAACCGAAGTCTTTTATTTTGCGCGTTTTTAAAATAAATTCATAAAAATGCGCTGTATTACTATATATTATGCGTATTTTTCTGTGATATTTTTAGAACAGTTCGAGAAAATATATAATGTGCATTCAGCATTCAGAGGAATATTGTGAAAAAAAACGTTACTGTTTATTACAGCCTAATAATGGCTTTATACTCTATTGGCTTTGTAGCCATGTCGGCATTCTCAAGTTTTTATCTGCTAAATAACGGATTATCAAGTGGCGCCATCGGAATCCTGATAGCGGTGAGCAGTCTTGTGGCTGTAGGTCTTGAGCCTGTCATCGGTGCTCTAATTGACAGAACACGTCGTGTATCTACAAAAGGCGTAATGCTGGTCATCGGAGTCTGCATAGTAATTCTCGGATTACTCATTCTATTCATTCCCAATAAGTCTACAGCTCTCAACACTACCTTGTATGGAATATCCATGCTTTTACTGATGTTGTCACAGCCCTTTGTCAGCACTTTAGGCATGGATGCCATAAATTACGGTTATCCCATCAACTTCGGTGTAGGTCGTGGTATGGGTTCCTTAGGTTATGCTCTCGGATCATTTGTATTCGGAAGAATTTCTGTTGCCTTCGGACCTCGCAGTGTTCCGATTGCTTTTTCTACTGCTTTCGGTGTGCTGTGTATTATCCTTTTTCTCTATCCTGTAAAAAAAGAATTCAGGCCCGCTACATCTGAAGGTGGCAAGCCCGGTACTCACAACAGTCCCTTTTTGTTCTTATTAAAATATAAGCGTTTGGCCATCATACTGATTGGACTGATACTTATATATTTCAGTCATTCACTGATTAATGTATTTACGCTTCAGATTGTAGAGCCCAAGGGCGGCACCAGTGCCACAATGGGAACCTCATCGGCTATCGCAGCAGTGTGCGAGTTGATCACTACCCTGCTCTTTGCCTTCTACATGAAAAAGATTAAGCTGCACCTGATTATCAAGATATCCGGAGTATTTTTCACTCTAAAGATTTTGTTCAGTTATATAGTAACTAATGTTCCTGCCTTCTATGCTATTCAGGGACTTCAGATGTTTGGCTGGGGCTTTATGTCAATAGGAATAATCTACTATGTCAACAGTATGGTGGATGATTGCGATAAAGCTCAGGGACAGGCATACGCAGGCATGGCGCTCACCATAGCCAATGTCCTGGCAAGCTCAGTTGGTGGAAATATTATAGATAAATTCGGAATTAATACAATGCTCCTCACAGGTACCACAGCCTCTGCAATAGGCACTGTGATCCTGTGGGTTGTCATGAAGGAAATAAAGCAAAAACAATTGGAGGTATCAAAATGAAAGAAGCATTATTCATAGGCGGCACAGGAACTATAAGTATGGCCATCACCAAATTGCTCGCAACAAAAAGCGATTGGCATCTTACTGTGCTCAACAGAGGTAACAGAAGTTCGTCTCTCCCGGAGAACGTATCTGTAATCTCTGTAGACATCAATGATGAGGAAAAAGTTAAGAAGGCTCTTGAGGGTAAAAAGTTTGATTCGGTATGTGACTTCATCGGATTTGTACCCTCACAACTTGAGAGAGACTATAGAATTTTTAAGGGTATTACCAAGCAGTTTATGTATATCAGCTCTGCTTCAGCCTATGGCAAGCCCGTCAAGAATCCCGTAATTACCGAAGGCACCGCTCTTGCCAACAAATATTGGGAATATTCAAGAAATAAAATTAAGTGCGAAAGATTTCTCATGGACAAATATGAGCAGGAAGATTTCCCTGTAACCATAATTCGCCCCAGTCACACTTACGATGAGAGAAATGTACCCCTCGGAGTACACGGCAGCAAGGGCAGCTATCAGGTTATCAAGCGTATGCTCGAGGGTAAGCCTGTCATTATTCACGGTGACGGAACCTCTCTGTGGACTATGACTTTCAATGAGGATTTCGCAGTAGGCTTTGTAGGACTTATGGGCAATCCTCACGCTATCGGTGAGGCCTTCCAGATAACTAATGATGAGTCACTCACCTGGAATCAGATTTATGACTGCATTGCAGATGCACTCGGTGTTGAATACAAACCCTATTATGTATCTTCAAGATTCCTCAGCGATGTAGGACCTCAGTATGATTTCGAGGGTGGTCTTATCGGCGACAAGGCCAATACAGTAATCTTTGACAACACCAAGCTCAAGAATGCAGTTCCCGAGTACAAGCCTTCAATCCACTTTGAGGATGGCATCAGAAAAGTAATCGAGTATGTTCTCTCTCACGAGGAATGCCAGATTGAGGACCCCGAGTTCGATGCATGGTGCGACAAGGTAATCGAAGTTCTCGAGGACGCCAAGAAGAAGTTTTAACTAAAAAACAGTCGGTTATTTGAAATGCTTCAGCAAATCAAATTCCGACTGTCTTTTTAACTGCTCTTTTTGCTCTCATGCGCCTTGTGACGATACTTAAGCGGCGATACTCCGTATCTTGCCTTGAACTGTCGTGAAAAATGCTCGTGGCTCACATATCCGCACAGGTCTGCAATCTCTGCTACCGAATTGGTAGTAAAGCACAGATAATCCGTGGCCTTCTGCAATCTGATGTTAATTAAATCATCCATGCAGGAGATTCCGTACTGCTTCTTGTACAGCATTTGAAGATGCCCTTCGCTCATATAAACAAAAGCCGCCATTTCCGCTACAGTCCAATGATGTTCCGGATTTTTTTCAAGCTTCCGGCGTAGGTTAAAGAGCTGATTGCAGCGTCCACCGGTCACATTTGACTGCAGCTCGTCATTTAATTTTTCAAAAAGGATTTGAAGAATATGCTCTATAACCAACTGGTTTGATACAGTGTTTTCCGCCTCAGTGCTTCTGCGCTCAGGAATTACAAAACCATATCTTTCGCTGATTTCGGGCACAGTCTCACCGGAATGACAAATCTCTCTGGTAGATTTAAGATACGATGAGGTCTCCCAGGTCAGCAGCTTAAACAGGCTATGCATGTACTCGTGGTCTGCTACCTGAAAAGGCTGATTGAGCTGAGGAAAACCGGAAAGCATCTTGTCCTCCGATGCAATCCAAAGCCAATCATTTAAGAAATCTTCTTTGTTGGCGCCGTATTTGATATCAGTATTGGGGGAAGCAATCACAACCGTATGCGCAGGATATTCCTGGCACTTGCCGTCAACCTCTATAAACGACGGTGAATTAATCAAAAGTATCAGATAATAATCTCTCGATCCGGGAAGCGCAAACCAAAATTTGGAATCATGCATTCCGTCATATCCTACAAATCTAATAATGTTCATTTTTCGTTCCTTTCGATAAAAAAACGTGAAACAATATGAGGATATATCAAATATAACATATCATTTTTTATGTCTTCCATTCATCCGTTGCTCGGATATAAATAAAGCAGCCATATGTGAAAGGAATTTCAAATCACATCGGCTGCTTTGTCTGTTGCACTAAACTGTGCCATATTCACTTATTGGAATAAATCAACCCTGCTTTCCGTCTGACTGGCGAATCATATCCTCTACAACGATATCATAAATCTCGCCAACGGTATTGCAATACTCAAGAATCTTCCAAGGCTCATTGGTATGGAAATGAATCTTGATAAGGTCCTCATCACCGGCTGCAATGAGTGAGTTTCCTTCAAAGTTCTCGGTGATGTAATCAGAGATTTCATCCTCGTCGAGATCCTTGTCACGTCTGTCGATCAAAAGCTGTGTGTCATAACGATATGCAAACTGATCGTCCTCTGCATCAATGCTGTTTACTGCCATTATTGTTTCCTCCAATTTGATTAATAATCTTTACTCAGTTTATCTACAAGTTTTTTCTTGCTCACCTCAGCGGTAGCGGTCACTACAATGAAACCGATGATTCCGATAATCACAAGAGCACCGCCGATGATATAGAAAATATTCAAATCAAAATTCATAGCGCACCTCCTATAATAATCCGCGAGCAACCAAATCATTATAGAGACTATCCAACTGATTCATCTCTATATCTGTCTGGTCAACTGTGCTGTACAATTCAGTTGCCTGAGTATAGTATTCATAAAATGCATCATATGAAGCAGTATTGGCGCTCGCCTCATTCTGTAAAAGAATCTCCTGGAAAGCCAATCTCTTATAATATGCATAATAATCCGAATATTTATCCTGCATTCCGGCAAGGACCTCTGAAGCCTTGTCCAGCTCACCGCAGTTCTGATAAAGAATTACTATATTGTCGTATACACTGTGTTCTGCGTATCCGGTATCTGCAATTGCCTGAAGTGCTGCAATTGCCTGATGAGCATCCTCAGTCTCCTTGGAAATATTGTAAGCATCAATAAAACATTGAGCTTCTCTCTGAAGAATAGCTGTTTTGTATGCAGATGAAACTGCAATCTCTGCCGCCTTAAGTACTTCACCTGCCTCGCGATATTTTTCAATCGCTGCTTCAGAATCTGTATTTGCAGCCAGCTTTCTGATTGCCTCAGCCTTCATGATATATGAACGCATACGTACATAATCAGTGTCTGCCTCTTTAATAGCCTCATCAAAGCTTGCGACAGAATCCTCATACTCGCCCTCGGCAAGCTTGATTTCACCCTCTGTCAAATTAACCAGTGCATTGCTTGCACCATTCTTTTTAGCATCCTCGAGAGCGGTTACAGCCTTGTCCAAATCACCGATTCTTGCCAAAGAAATCGCATACTGTACATAGACATTTCCATCTGTCTTGTCATACTTCAAAGCATTTCTGTAGGCGGCTACCGCATTGGAATAATCCTCTGTCTCAAAATAGCAAAGACCTAACATATAGTATACATATCCGATATCTGAGCTATATTCAAGGCCATCAGTATTCAGTACATCATTCTCGATGAATTCGATATTTTTCTCATAGTCCTGGAGCTCAAAAAGCATATCCGCACGTTCAACGTAAGCATCTGCTCTCTCGGAATCGATTTCTATCGCATCCTTATAGTAATCCTCAAATGCCTCAAAATCTCCATCTGCACGTGCCTCGACCATGTTCTCAATACATTTTTCATATTTTGCAACGAGGTCGGTCTGGCTCTTTCTATATCCGAAATAGAGCGTAATCACACCGACTGCTGCCAGCAAAACAAATGCAATCTGAAGCACGGTACGGCGAGCTTCCATTTTTTTGTATCGCTTATCCAGCTTGTATATGCTACGGAAAGCTGCAAGCATTTGACCGGCATTGGCATAACGCTTGGAAGGGTTCTCGCTGAGAGCCTTATTCAGGATAAATACCAAACCATTACCGGCACTGGTTACCACCTCTCCATCGGGAGCCTTGGTAATCTTGGTTCCTGTCAGCATATGATACAGGGTAGCACCCACACTGTAGATATCTGTACGGTAATCAATAGGAATTCCTCTTGATGCTTCCGCACTGCTCTCAGTCACTGTGTTGGGATTACCATACAGTCTCTGATACTCTCTGGACTGCTCGGGAGCCGCATATCCGGCACTGTATCCGAAGGTATATGCCTTGCCGTCACTTCTTGTGAAGGCAGAAATATTGAAGTCAATCAACACAATATTACCTTCAGGAGTGATCATTATATTCGCAGGCTTAATATCACCGTGGATAATAGCGGGATTCTGATTGTGAAGATAAGTAAGTGCCTCACACAGCTGTGTTCCGTACTTTACAATCTCCTTCTCGGAAAATTTATGTCCGCTGTCCAGCAATTCCTTGAGTGACCAGCCGGGAATATAATCCATTACCGTGTATACACCCGAAGGCATAACCAAAAAGTCAAATACCTGCGGCAGATATGAGTGTCTGAGATTTTTCAAAATATCAGCTTCACGTCTGAGTATATCTTCAGGTACCATTCCGACTTCGTGAATTTTCTTTATGGCCACATGCTTTTGCAGGCGCGAGTGGTATGCGAGATATATAGAACCTCCTCCACCCGAACCAAGTGGCTTTTGTATTACATATGTTCCGTTTAATACTGTTCCTTCTTGAATCATTTATTCACTTCCGTTAAAAATAATTCTAATTGCTCAGTTAAAACAACAAAAGGTAAAGCAGTGCAGCTCCAAGTCCCACAAACAATACAATCAGAATGATCATTACAATTGTGAGAGTTTTTACTGACTTTTGCAGCTTGATTTCTTCCTCTGTTACCTCGGGATCAGCCGCAGGCGCTGCGTAAGCTGCCGACTGAACAGGACGCTGAGGTGCGGGCTGTGCAACAGGAGTTGCAACCGGAGGTACTGCGGGTGCAGGTGCTGCAACCGGCTGAGGAGCAGGTATTTCAGCTGTCTGTACTGCAGGAGCAGGTATTTCAGCAACCGGTACTGCAGGCGCAGGTGCCGGAATCGGCTGAGGTTCAGGCTTTACAGCGGCAGGCATAGCTCCATCAAAGGGAATAGTCTGCTCCTCTGTCTCAAGTGATACTGCCCTCAGAATCATTACTGTACAGTTATCTCTTCCGCCTTTATCAAGAGCAGCATTAACCAGCTTGCTGACCTTTTCCTTAATTTCTGCAGGAGCAGCCATAATCGCTGATATCTCTGCATCTACAAGCATATCTGTAAGTCCGTCAGAGCACAGGAGCAATTCATCTCCGTCTGCGAATTCATAGACACCCGTAAAATACGGTTCAATGGTAAACTCTTCAGGGAAAATACCAAAATGCTGAGTAAGCTCGTGCCATGACTTGGTCTTTCTTGCTTCCTCCTCAGACATAACCCCTGAATCTATCATTCTTTGACCCATACTGTGATCCTTGGAAAGAGCGGTAAGCACTCCTCCACGGAACAGATAGCATCTGCTGTCACCTACATTCGCAACAGTAAATTTGTCATTTTCAATGTAGGCACCGACATAAGTAGTACCCATTCTGCGTCCGCCGCGTCTGGTGGTTTCCTCACAAACCTTCTGATTTGCAAGCTTCATCTGCTCGAGGCCGACTGTTCTGACCTGATCTAAAGGACACGCAGATACATTCTGTGCTGCAATCACTGAAGCTACTTCACCTGCAGACTCACCACCCATACCATCAAGGACAGCCGCTAATGAATATCCCTGAGGGGCAGACATCTCTACGGTTCTTATGTAGTCATTTACATCATCTCGATACACACCGAACAGATTGTAATTGTCTTCATTGTTTGATCTAACCTTTCCCGGGTTAGTCATTACACATCCGTCTATTCTAAAATTCATTCTATTTCCTCAATCTCGAATATGCTTTATGGCTCGATATTAGCAACACTAAATGAAACATAAATGCTGGTTACTTCTTCATACTTGCAATTTATATTAGGATAATCCATACCAAAATAATCGTATGCACCGTCTCCTTCCTCAAAATCGAAAATGTCTTCTAATCTGATGCAGAGATATTCCGCATCGCTGAAGAACCAGGTCTGACCAAATTCCACATCGTTACCGTTGATTCTGAGAGACTCAAGTCTGAATTCAATATCCTCATTTACAGGGATATCAGTTTCAATAAAGAAGGTCGCAAAACAATCTACACTAAGCTGAAGTCCATATGCTGATACGGTGTACCTGCCGTCTTCATTGATTTCAGAATCATATGCATATGCTTCACCTTCCTGCAAAACAAAATTCGAATCGTAGTATGTATAGGTATCTGTAAATGCCGCTTTTTCTTCACCATAAACAGTTGCAAAAGAAAGACTTGCGTGATACTTGGCATCTGCCACCTGAGTATCAGGATCCGGTACCGGTTCGGGATCGGGTTCGGGATCAGGTTCAGGTTCGGGTTCGGGCTCTGGATCGGGTTCAGGCTCTACTATAGGGTCATCGTCATCATCATCGTCATCGTCGTCATCACGATTATTGTGATGGGCAACATAGTTATTATTGTTGTTCTCATTATATATAGCTATTCCGGCAAAAGCAGCGCCTACAATAACCAGTAATCCCACAATACCTACTATAAGACCGATTATTAATCCCTTCTTGGGCTTTTTCTTTTCTGTATTTGCAGTTGCAGCAGGCTGAACTACAGTCTGCTGAGGCTGCGCATATACTCCGCTATTTTCAGGCTGTACTGCTGCCTGCTGAGGCTGTACATATACTCCGCTATT
>JAKSRU010000105.1 GCA_024403475.1 Lachnospiraceae bacterium
ACCCCTTGACCAACCAGCCATTTCGGTGTCGCACCCAAGCGACTTGTTTATCTTACAACAAGGTTTGAAATAATGCAAGCACTTTTTTTATTTTTTTCAAAATATTTTTTCGAGCGCTATTTTGCGGTTTTCATTACGGATATCGCTGCAGATATCCGGGCGGATATTTGGACGAATATCTTGCGGATATCTTGACGGATATCTCCGGGGCATAGCCCCGGATTAAATCACCGCTATTACTGTTTGAGGGTTCCAAGCCTATATAAAATCAAACAAACTTATCTGGTTGCTTTCAGGGATACCTGCCAGTATACCGAGACGGCTGAGGTTATCTGCTATCGTCTGTCCGACATGCGCCCTCTCCTTAAAATCATCCTTAGAGAGGAAGGGACCACCCTTGGCCGCTTCAACAATCGAATCGGCTGCGTTTTCACCCAAGCCTTCAATACTTGTAAGTGAAGGCATTACTCTTCCGTCATCCATAACCTGGAACAATCGCGCCTTAACCTTAAACAAATCGATAGGCACAAATTCATATCCGCGGGCATACATCTCCTGAACAATTCTCATATCAGAAAGCTGTGCATCCTCTTTATTACTGAGAGGTACTGCACCGGGTTCACGGTTGGACGCCGCCTCCTTGCGCTTTTTGTAATCGTTCAAAACACCCTCAAGATGTGACTTACCCTGACACATTATTTCATACGAAAATGCCTTGGCACGAATACTGAAATATGCTGAGTAATATGCCTGAGGGCGATGTATCTTACAGTAAGCAATTCTCCAAGCCATCATAACGTAAGCCGCCGCATGCGCCTTAGGGAACATGTATGCAATCTTTTTACAAGAGCCGATATACCATTCAGGTACATCATGAGCTCTCATATCCTCTACCCATTCATCCCACTGTCCGCACTTACCTTTGGCAACAACGCCCTTACGAACATTCTCCATTATCTTAAATGATCTTTCAGGCTCAACACCCTTAGAAATCAAGTAAGTCATAATATCATCACGGGTACAAATCGCTGTAGAAATAGTCGCAATACCATTCTTAATCAAATCCTGCGCATTACCAAGCCATACATCAGTACCGTGTGACAGACCCGATATTCTAACCAAATCCGAGAAGGATGTTGGCTGAGCATCGATAACCATCTGCATAGCGAAGTCTGTACCGAATTCCGGGATACCCAAAGCTCCAAGCTTGGTACCTCCGATTTCCTCCGGCGTAATACCCAGGGCATCCGTGTTCTGGAAAAGACTCATTACATCCTTGCCATCAAGCGGAATATCCTTAACAGGATCTAGTCCGGTAATATCCTGAAGCATACGAATCATGGTCGGATCATCGTGTCCCAGAATATCAAGTTTTAAGAGGTTATGGTCTATGCTGTGATAATCGAAATGTGTTGTTATTGTAGGTACAGGCTTATTGGCAGGATGCTGAACGGGAGTAAATGAACAGATATCCTCTCCCACGGGCAATACAACGATACCTCCGGGATGCTGACCTGTACTTACACGCACGCCCATACAACCCTGTACTATTCTGTTTATCTCCGAAGCACGTTTATGCTGGTCATGCTCCTCGTAATATTTTTTTACATATCCGAAGGCAGTCTTATCCGCCAAGCCTGAAATTGTACCGGCTCTGAAGGTCTGACCGGAGCCGAAAATAATCTCAGTGTATTTATGTGCCTTGGCCTGATACTCTCCGGAGAAGTTAAGGTCAATATCAGGCTCCTTGTCTCCCTTAAATCCGAGGAAGGTCTCAAAGGGAATATCAAAGCCTTCCTTAATAAGCGGCTGTCCGCAATTAGGACAGTCACGGTCAGGCATATCTACTCCTGCTCTTCCACCGTATTCCTTTACCAAATCGCTGTCAAAATCAACGAAATGACAATGAGGGCAAATATAATGGGGACTAAGCGGATTAACCTCTGTAATTCCGGACATAGTCGCAACGAATGAACTGCCTACCGAACCACGTGAGCCAACCAGATATCCGTCCTCCACAGATTTCCAAACCAGCTTCTGTGCAATTATATACATAACGGCATATCCGTTGGAAATAATAGAATTAAGCTCTCTCTTCAAGCGCTTATCTACTATATCCGGCAAATCGGGACCATATATTTCATGTGCTCTGTTATAGCAGATATCCGTAAGCATCTGGTCACTGTTCGGAATAACCGGCGGGCACTTATCGGGGCGAACCGGAGATATCGTCTCACACATATCCGCTATCATATTGGTATTGGTTACTACAACCTCCTTGGCCTTGTCACTTCCCAGATAAGCAAACTCTTCGAGCATCTCATCTGTGGTATGAAGGTACAATGGCGGCTGTCTGTCAGCATCATCAAAGCCCTTACCGGCCATGATAATACGTCTGTAAATCTCATCCTCAGGATTGAGGAAATGAACGTCACAGGTGGCAACTACAGGCTTATGGAACTGTTCTCCAAGCTCAACAACCTTTCTGTTTAGGTCTCTGATGTCGTCCAATGAATTGATATCGGGATATTTCTTACTGCTTTCACCTGTCTCTCTATTCTTGGACATAGCGTCAATCATAAAGGCATTATTACCCACAGGCTGAATTTCCAGATAATCGTAAAAATCAACTATACGCGAAATCTGTTCCTCTGTCTGCCCCTCAACAATAGCCTCATAGAGTTCACCGGCTTCGCAGGCACTTCCAATAATAAGTCCGTCTCTGAAATGCTCTACTCTGCTCTTAGGCACCATAGGGAATCTGGTACCGAAGTATCTGAGATGAGATTCACTCACCAGGTGATAGAGATGGATTCGGCCCAAATCGTTTTTAGCAAGAATAATACAGTGATGTGAGCGCATCTTAGAGATAGCCTCATCACTCTTATTTGCCTTGTCATTTATCTGAGCCAGCTTGGTCATACCCTCTGACGTAAGCTGATTCATGAGTCGTATAAAAATAAGTGCAGTACATTCCGCATCATCAACCGCCCTGTGATGATGGGCCAGCGAAATATTTAAAATCTTAGCCACAGCATCAAGCGTAAACTTACTGTGTCCCGGCAGCTGAACACGTGAAAGTTTCAAGGTATCAAGATATGTAAAATCATTCTCTATACCTAAATCCTTGCACTTTTGCTTAACGAAGTTGACATCAAATTCCGCATTGTGAGCAACCAGTACACAGCCCTCACAAAACTCCATAAACTGCGGCAGAATAACATCAATACCTTCACAGTTCATAACATCCGCGTCGGAAATGGATGTAAGCTTTTCTATTTCATACGGAATAGGTCTGAACGGATTGACAAACTGCGAGAATCTGTCAATAATCTTGCCGTCCTTCACCTTGACAGCACCAAACTCAATAATGCAGTCATTTACCGGCGAAAATCCCGTAGTCTCAATATCATATACTACAAAGGTCTCATCAAAGCCGCAGTCCTTATCATTGGTTACAATCTGCACCAAATCATCAACAAGATAGCATTCCACACCGTAGAGCACTCTAAAGAAATCCTGACGATCCGGATTCTTATCTCCTGCCTCTGAACGCTTGCCCTTCTCCGCTTTCCACAGATCATCCCAGCAGTGATTTGCATCGGTAAAGCCCTGTACAACACCGTGGTCCGTGATTGCTATAGCCTTGTGGCCCCATTTATAAGCGCATTTAACTATATCCTTGGGCTCCGAAACCGCATCCATATCGCTCATCTTGGTATGGCAGTGAAGTTCTACTCGTTTGTGTACGGCAAGATCCTTACGGCTGCTGGTAAAATCGGGAATCTTCTGGATTCCCGCAACAGACTGGATAGTAATCTCATGGTCAAATTTATCCAGCAAAGCCACACCCTTTATTTTTACAAAGGTTCCGTTCTTCAGGCCGCCGGCCATATCCTTTTTCTTGTCGGTAGGAATAAACACCTTGACGGTGATTGTATCGGTAAAATCCGTAACATCAAACATAAAGATGGATTTTTCATTCTTGATATCTCTTGAGTCAGAAGAAAGCACCTGACCGCGGATTACCACCTCACCGATTTCGCCAACAATCTCCACAATTTTAAGAGTGGCTGCATCAGGGTCGATATCCCTTCCGTAGATTACATCAGGATTGTCAGAGCGCTTAATCTCTCCATCCATCATGCGACGTCCGCCGCCGAAGCTTCCGCTTCCGCCCTTCTTATAATCGGAAAACTTAGAAAATTTATTCTCTCCCGAGGGCTTGCCGGCATCTGCATCCTTCGAAGGTGCAGCCTTAGCCGCTTCTTTAACAGGGCTTGCACTCTCAGTCTTCTTATCAGCATTATTTGCAGCATTTTTACCGGCTTCAGTACCACCGTCCTTACCGGAAGCCTCCTTACCTGCAGCATCTGCAGTCTGCGCAACATTTCCGATATAAACAGTTTTCTCCTCAACTCCTATGCCTGCACGCTGAGCAATCTCTCTTACGCGCATAGCCACCTTGAAGCTGTCTTCCTTCTCATAATCCACAAGCTCAGGCTCGTAATAACCAAAGGACAGAACAATATCCATTCCGCATCGCTCGGCAACGATTTTTTCTATATATTCCTCAAGCTCGCGCTCCTTGCTTTTATACAGGAAATTGTCCTCTATCTCGACATGCACTTCCTTCTCACCGGGGAAGCTTACCCTTGCGGTATGAAAAGCATTGAACATGATAATAGAAATACTCTGAAGCTCTGCCTCCATGCTCTCACGATACGCCTGAAAAAGAGTTTCAAGATTATACTGCGAAGAAAGCTTAAAACGCTCTATAATCTTAGCAGACATTCCGGAACTTCTAAAAAGCTGAGATTCCATTTGCTTCTCAGCTTCAAAAATAATTTCCTTGGGAATAATATGCGAGCTGTCCAAATAGACACGCATCACATCCTTACCCTTTACCGAAGAAACTCGCGTAACCATAGTTTCTTCAAGGAAATCCTTCGATTTTTGTTTTAATTCCAATGACGGAAACACTTCAAAAAAAGATTTTGCGTCCATAAAAACCTATCAAAAAATACAATAAACCTAAATCAGTAAAAACAATCCAGCTTACTACGAGACTATCTCCAGTTATCAAGCTCAGCTTTCAAGGCATCCAAAAGCTCTGCTTCCGGAACCTTACGAATAATCTCTCCCTTCTTCATAAGAAGGCCCTCGCCTATACCACCGGCTATTCCAAGATCTGCTTCCTTACCTTCTCCGGGACCATTTACTACGCATCCCATTACAGCCACCTTGATGTCTAATGGATAATCCTGAACCAGCTTCTCAACACTTTGTGCAAGTCCTATCAAATCAATACGTGTTCGTCCGCAGGTCGGGCAGGACACAACCTCAATACCGCCCTTTCTAAGTCCGAGTGTGCGGAGTATAAGCTTTGCAGACTTAATCTCCTCCACAGGATCACCCGTAAGCGATACTCTGATGGTATCACCGATACCCTGATTTAAGATAAGTGCCAAACCGATTGACGATTTAATATTACCGCTTGTGACCGTTCCGGACTCTGTGATTCCGACATGAAGCGGATAAGGAGTCTTCCCCGCCAAAAGCTCATGAGCCTTCACACACATAAGTACATCCGAAGACTTAATACTGATAACCAGATTGTCATATCCGATATCTTCAATCTGATGCACCTTATCGATAGCGCTTTCCACTATACCTTCAGCGGTCACCCCATGATATTTTTCAACCAATTCCTTTTCCAACGAGCCGGAATTAACTCCTACTCTTATGGGAATATTTCTCTCTCGTGCAGCCTTGATAACCTCAGCCACCTTTTCCTTAGAGCCTATATTGCCGGGGTTAATTCTGATTTTATCTGCTCCGTTTTCAATTGCCGCTATAGCCAACTTATAATCAAAATGAATGTCTGCTACCAACGGAATATGAATTTGCTCTTTGATTTTTTTGAAAGCCAAAGCCGCTTCCATTGTGGGTACAGTACTTCTGATTATCTCGCAGCCTGCTTTTTCAAGAGCAAGAATCTGCGCAACAGTAGCCTCAACATCCTCGGTTCTGGTATTAGTCATAGACTGAATTGCAATAGGATTACCGCCTCCGATTTTCCTTCCGCCTATATTAATCTCTTTTGTATTATTTCTATATAATGTATCTGTATTTGTAGTCATTATCTGCCTCGTAACAACATAAAATAATTAGTGCTCCACTCTTATAAAGCGACACCTCTAGATTGTATCATACAGCCACCACAAAAAAAATTGCGTTTATGTCTTTTGCGCGCTCAATTTTTCATAAGAATTTTGTTTAAAATGGGGATTGCCTGAGAAAAATCTTTAAAATCAAAAATCCCGCCTCACAGCAGGATTTTTAAAAAAGGAGAGAGATTTATTGGAAGTCCGCATTCGCGAACATTGTGTCGTTTTTTGTGTTTCTTATTTCGATAGTCTAATCATAACACTGTTTTTTTACAATATTGTGACTAAAAACATAAAGAAAAATAAAATTTATAAAAAACTTATAAACTATTTGGTAAATTTAGTTTATTTTTGGCCTTCCAAAGGGTTAACATGAACCATGATGTGCTTAATTTTCGGATAAGTCTCCTCCAACACGTCATGTACTCTCTCCGCTATATCATGTGTCTCATTGAGTGTTTTTTCACCATCAGCCGCAATTTCTATGTCTACATAAATTTTATTACCGAACATTCTGGTCTGTAATAAATCTATTCCCAGCACTCCCTCCTGCTTGTATACAATCTCCTTAATTTCATTCTCAAAAGCTTCATCGCAGGACTTATCCACCATCTTGTCAGTGGCATCCTTGAAAATATCAAATGCTGCTTTACATATAAATCCGCAGATAATCAAGCTTGCAACCGGCTCCATAATCGGATATCCGAGCATTGCACCACCAATACCGATCAGTGCACCCACTGATGAAAGAGCATCCGAACGGTGATGCCACGCATCCGCCATTATAGCCGGTGAATCCAGCCTCTTAGCATACCATCTCGTATACCAAAACATAGCCTCTTTAGTCACTATTGATACTGCTGCCGCTATTAATGCAAGCATTCCCGGCACTTTAAGCTCATCGTAATTTCCTCGAATAATCTTTTGCAGTGCCAAATATCCTATTCCCAGACCGGTTACGGCAAGAACCGTGGCAAGCACGATAGCCGCAACACATTCCAGCCTCTCATGACCGTAAGGATGCTCCTTATCAGATTCCTTTGAGGAAATACGCACACCTATGATAACTATAATACTGCTGAATACGTCCGAGGCAGAATGAACAGCATCGGAAATCATAGCACCGGATGAGGCAATAATTCCTGCCAAGAGTTTTAAGAGTGATAGAACGAGATTGCCGATAATACTTACCAGCGAAACCTTAGTAGCCTGATGTAAAAAAGTTTTTTCTTCCATAGTAATCCTCCTTGAGTGAAAGACTGCAACCTACGGATAAAAAAATATCCATAGAATCAGTAATAGCAACTACTGTCCCATGGATATAAAAATCATAATCCATTGCCACCATTGTGACCCGACCTGTCAGAGGTTAATCCCGGTCTGCTCAGTTTGTACTGTAGATTGAATGCAGTGCAAATTGTGTTTTAACAATAATAACAAAAGGCATTTGAAAATGCAACACCATAAAAAAACAACTCAGGAGCAAACAAACTAGCCCCTGTTCTTACTCATCTCCCATGCCATTATATGCATGGCCTGCTGGAAACTGCCCTTTTTAATCAATTCCTCCAGCTCATTTGCAGTATATAAATATACATTTATAAACTCGGTATCATCCAATATCTGATTGCTTTCGAGTCTGCAGTTTCTGGCACGATATATAAATGCATAATTGTCTGCCATAGTAGCATTAGATGGAACGGTGATCATATGCTCCCAATCATCAGAGACATATCCGGTCTCTTCCTTCAGCTCTCTTCTGGCTGCATCAAGTGCTGCATCGAACCATTTTGGATTTCTTCCCGATTTCGCATATGGTGCCAATGTGTCCGCCTCAATACCGCCTGCGGGAAATTCTGTGGTTACCTCTCTTATTCCGTGTCTGAACTGCTTAACACAGACAAATCTGCCGTTCTCATCAGAAGCCAGCACCACCACATAATCCTTTCTGCTGTAATTGTAAAAGGGAGGTCCTATTTTTCCGTCAGGAAGTCTGTAATCTACCTCCCTGAAATCTATAAATTCATCTGTAACCAAATGGTTAACACTGACTTCTTCCCATATGAGTTCACTATCTTTATCGTTGTCTTTGTTCAAAGTGTTTTTCATGCTATCCGTTTTATTACTAATTTAATTTTCTCTCAATCCCATTCTATTCGCAATTTTGCTAAGAGGATAAGCAATTATCAGTGTCACAATTCCTGCAAATACTACCTGGATAACATTTCCGGGAATTGATGCGAAGGGAACAATAAAATTATGGTATAAAATCACTTCAGCAAAATAATAGCCTACTATTTTAATTGCCAAAGCTGCAATAATCGCCAGTGTGTACCATACAAATCTGTGGCTTTTTTTCTTCTCTGTAATAAGTCCTGCCACCAAGCCCATAAGTCCGACAATCACAAAGGTAAACGGAGCCCAAATCAACCAGCCCGAGAGCAGATCAAACATTCCCATCCCAACTGCGCCTGCAATGCATCCTGTCCTTTTACCGAATACAATCGCTGCGATAAATAAAGGAATATTACCAAGATGAATCAATCCGCCATTTCCGCCAATTGGTAATTTTACATTGATAAAAGCGGTAAATACAAATACAAGGGCTATAAACAATGCGGTAATCACAATCTCCCTGATTGCCATAGTTGTCTTTGATACAGTTCTACGCTTGCCTTCCTTTATACTATTATTGCTATTAATATTTGAATCAACAGTATTTGTGCTCATAAATCAAGCCCTCCATATGTAGTATGCGTAGATAATACTCTGCATCTGACTCTATTTATAGGCTCAATTTTGCATATATTATTAATACCAGTTTGTGAATAATCATTCAATTTAATTGATTACTCATTAATACTAAATATTTGAAATCATTATTTATT
>JAKSRU010000106.1 GCA_024403475.1 Lachnospiraceae bacterium
CTGAATTCATTCTCAGCCTTGAGGTTAATGATAACAGGAACTGCTCCTGCAAGTACTGCACAGGGCTCATATGAAACATAGCTGGGCTGAGGGATAATCACCTCATCTCCGGGATTGCACATAGCGCGGATTCCGATATCAATAGCTTCAGAACCACCGACAGTGATGATAGTTTCATTGACAGGGTCGTAAGATACTCCCTGACTTCTCTTTAAGTAATTACAAATTTCTTTACGAAGCTCCAACAAACCTGAGTTGGAAGTATAGAAGGTCCTTCCCTTCTCTAATGAATAAATACCTTCCTCGCGCACATGCCAGGGGGTATCAAAATCAGGCTCACCTACACCAAGAGAAATGACACTCTTGTCATTCATTTCAGCAACAAGATCAAAGAACTTGCGGATACCTGACGGCTTAATATTTACGATTTTATCTGCTACAGGATTTCTCATGGTGTAAACATCTCCCTTTCGTCCTCTGATTTCTGATTAAGAATAGTTCCGTGATCCTTGTACTTTTTAAGGATAAAATGAGTAGCTGTGCTCAACACGGTATCAAGTGTTGAAAGCTTGTCGGATACAAATGAAGAAACCTCACGAAGAGATTTTCCCTCAAGAGTAACAAGCAAATCAAATCCACCTGAAATAAGGTAAACACTCTGAACCTCGGGGTAATTGTATATACGCTCTGCAATATTATCGAAGCCCTGTCCTCTCTGAGGAGTAACTCTAACCTCGATAAGTGCTGTAACCTTCTCAATTGATGTCTTTTCCCAGTTAATCAGTGTGTGATAACCGCAGATAACTCCACTATCCTGAAGCTCCTGAAGTGTATTTACAACATCTATTTCCGCGACTCCGAGGATGACCGCCAGCTCTTTAAGATCGATTCTGCTGTTCTTTTCAATTATTGCAAGTAATTCTTCTTTCATGTTCATACGTACATCCTCTCTTGAATTTTTATTATCATCTGCCTCGGCAACCCGATTGCAAATGATTATTCACTAATTTTTATATCATAAACATCCGCTCGAAATCTCTGCGCAGATGATTACTCTCTCAATTAATTCCCAACCTCTCGAGCTCATCCGGCTCAGGGCGGTTTAGATGACTCTCTGTGCCGTCATTCATCAAAATATGTGCCTTTGAAGAATTGGTATAACCTATTATTACTGAAGGAATCCCCAACTCTTCCAGCTTCTCCTGCAAAAGCAGACCGTCGGGAACAATCGCCGCCACCGCTCCGAAGGAACACAGATGATACGGATTAACCTCAGTCAACTCACAGATTTCAATGGTTTCCTGCTTGACAGGAACCTTTCGCAAGTCGAGCGTAAAGCCCTGGCCGACAGCCTTTGCCAATGTCCACATAGCAGTTAAAAAACCGCCTTCACCAATCTCCACCAAGGGCAAATCGTCACTCTCGGAATGCTGTGCCATATGCTTACGAATTGCTTCTGCAGCACTTTGACAATCCGCTGCGACATTGTCCGCTATATGCTCCGCATTACGGGATAAATACATAGGATAATGCGAATCTATTTTTTCCTTAAAACGTTCTGCCAGAACTGCGGTACCCTTTAAGCCCACAAATCCGGTAACAATGACTGCCCTATTGCGCTTTTTCATTGAATACACCCGGTGCTTATGCTAATATTAACCAAAGTAGGCTAATACAGAAACTACCATTGCAAGTACAAGAACAAGTACGATTACGGCTGCCATAATCTTCTTGCTTTTTTTACTGTGTAAGTTAAACATAATTAATAATCTCCACAAGAGCTATAATTTTTTCAATATTATTTTATTGGAAAAGTAAAAGTACATTACAAACTATTATTATAATATGAAATTTCCTTTCCTAGCAAGTTTTTTAATTTTCATAGTTGCGCTTCGCATAGCCATCGGCCGCTCCCGCAGAAAAGACAAAAATGCGGACAAGGAGTTCTGGCAAAGAGAAAATGATGCCAACAACGTGCGTCGCAAACCGCTTGATGATGTTGAGTACATACATATACCTCTCGACAGCCTTCCTACAGATATTTTAAAGGATGATGAGACAGTCTCAGACTGCGTTCGCCAGCTCGAGGAATTATCTGAGGAAAAAATCATCAACCTCACCGGAATGACCAACACCGATTTGAAGCTTAAATACGGAGTTGCCAATCTGCCCTTCCTCACCGAGTGCGACGACAGATTTACCACTTTAGTTCAGACGCTTCAAAAATGGGCGGATTACCTGTGGGAAAAGGGACTCGAGGAGCCCGCAGTGACAATTATGGAATATGAGGTAAAAATACGCGCTGACATCGGTTCAGCCTACAGAAAGCTTGCCGCATATTATAAAAGACACGATGAGTCTGCCAAAATAGACAACCTCATCGCGGTGGCAGAAACATTGAATACTGCCACCCAGAAATCTATATTAAGGAGCCTTAAGGGCGAAGAGTAGAGTAGCCCTTTTATACATGAACAGTACTTCCATCACAACCGCTAATTTCACAACGGGTATTTTTTCTCGAACCGGAATTATCATTTCTGTCATTCTGGTTCTTCTTTTGTGTGCAATCATACTGTTTACAATCTCTAAGAGAAAAAATCGCATCAACACCGCTCTTGGGATCATCGGTATGAGCCTTATTGCTTTTACCCTTGCAAGCGCTGTATTTTTCACCGAATCCGGCATCCTGCTGCTCCATACCAATGGTAACCCTGCCGACAGTGTGTATCGATTCTATTCACTTGCGTTAGAGGGCAACTACGAAGAAAGCTATAAGTGCCTCAAGGACTATACCACTTTGGGTCTGGAAAATTCTCCCTCAGACAGCTATTCCGAGCGAATTTATGCTGCACTCAAGGACAGCTACCGTTTTGAATTGTCCGGTCCCGCTGTAATTGATCAGTTCACAGCCACTCAAAACATTCGCTTTTCTTATCTTGAAATAGCTGCTATAAGCGAGGCTATTTCTGCTGAAATTGACAATCTGCTGGAGGAACGCATCGAAACGCTTCCCTGGCATCAGATTTACGACGATGAGGGCAACTATCGCACTGCTTTGCTCGATGAAGTGTATGACTCTGCTTTCGATATTGCTATGAAAAATGCTGACAATTATATCGTAACCACCGAATACCCCGTTACCTTAGAGTACATCGGTGATACATGGTATGTGCTTGTCAGTGATGATATGACCTATTGCTTTGCGGGAGGAACAAAATGAAGAAAAACGACTATACTCTCGTAAAAATCAATAAAAATGCCGAGGAACCCGAGGAGCTTATCTTCGAACCTCTCGAGTCTTCTCATTCAAATCATAAAAAGCATCACAATTCGAACACCTCTGTAAAGAAGACTTCAAATGATGTATTTGATAAGGCAGAAGAATCGGAAGCTTCCTCCAAGGATAAAGCTGCAGGGAAAGCCACTGAGACAACCTCCGCATCACCGGAACCGTCGCGCAAGCCTCTGTCCCGCAAGGCGGCAATTGCAGCCCGTATAGCTTCTGTTTCGGGAAGCATTATATGCGGAATATGTATGATCTTTTTGATAGCTTGGGTTACACTCAACCTTCATCCGGATATTTACTTGAGCAGCTCCGGTAATTCCGGACTGATTGGTAATATTTTGGCAACCATAACCAAGAAAACCTCCAATATGAAAGGTGACGTCATGAACGGTTACCTTTCAGATGCAGATATCATAAAAAAAATCTACACCATCCCCGAGGATGCCACCGTTGCGCCTGCACCTGACACAGCTTGCTACGGTAAGATTTCTTATGATGAAGCAGATAAGGTTTACGATATTATCGAGCAGGCCAGACGCTACAGACTGCTGGATGAGGATGAACGAGTAGTATTTACCACCGATGCCGATTTGTATGCACGAGGTGAAATCGAGTACTATCTCGACGAAACCATTCTTGTGCTTTGCTGGAAGGAACGCATCAACAACAGAGTTGTTAATATTTCCGAGATTAGAATCGCTGACGGTTCGCAGCTCAGAAGAAAGCTGACCGGAGATACCTACGGTTCGGGAGTTCAGAGCTACTGCTCGTCACTGTCAAATCAGGCTAATGCGGTGGTAGGCTTTAACGCAGACTTTTACGCCTTCAGAAACCTGGGTATTACCTGCTACAATCGTACCGTTTATCGATTCGGAGAATCTCCCTACGGTGGCCGCAAGGCATACAACTGTGTGGATACTCTTTTTATCGATTCCAACGGAGATTTCCACTACTTCGAAAGAGGTATGGAAGCAACCAAGGAGGAGGTTCAGAAATTTGTCGATGACAACGATATCCTCTTCTCTATGGCCTTCGGTCCCATACTTATAAAGGATGGTGAGTACTACAACACCACCTCCTATGCATATCCGATTGGCGAATACTACGATCAGTATTCACGCGCAGGAATCGGTCTTGTCAGTGAGCATCATTATTTATATATGAATGTTCAAAACAACGGCTCACACGATGAAATTCCCCGCGCAACTCTGCAGGATTTTGCAGAAATCATGTACTCGAAAAACCTTGAGCAGGCCTACAATTTAGACGGTGGTCAAACCGGCGAGGTCTACTTCAACGGCCATGTATTCAACTATGTCGACTGGGGAAATGAAAGAGCAGTAAGTGATATCTTCTATTTTGCTACTGCCATCCCTGAGGACGAACGCGAATAAAGGAAAAACAATGAACCAGATAGCTGTTTTCTACGGAGATACAACTATATATTTCACCTCTATCCTGATTGCTCTTGCGCTGCTTACGGCATTTGTATTCAGTCTGGCAATTTATATGCCCAGACACCGCTACGGAGTCGCAATGTGGATTTTCTTCCCTGCTGCAACCGTAGCCTCAGTGCTTTTATCCAGAATCATTCACTGGTACTGCAACACCGAGCAATACACTGATTTCAGAACTGCTCTCATCGACTATACCACCGGTGATTACTGTATCATCGGCGTTATCATCGCTGTTTGCGCTGTCTCTATGCTGTTGCGTCTTATGAGACTCGTTCGCAGTCACTATGATCTTCTGGATGCTGCCGCACCCGGACTGGCCTTTGTGATTGCCATGATACGCTTTTCGCATATTTTTTCTGATAAATGCTACGGAAAAATGATTATAACCGAGCCCTCACTGCAGCACCTTCCGATTTCTGCTCCGATAATCGGCAGTGACGGCAATGCAGAATACAGATTCGCCAGCTTCTTCGTGAGTTTTATTCTGTTCCTTGCATCAACAGTTATCCTGATTGTTTATTATCTCAGGAAAAATGATGCCCTCTTTGCACAGGGTGTCGACAAAAATAAAGCAGATACTCTCCCCTTGGGAATACTAAAATCCGACGGACATACCTTCAGATTATTCCTTATGCTATTTTCAGCGGAAGAGGTAATAATCGATTCCACCAGATATGATGCGTCTCATCTGTTCTTCACCGGTGAACAGTTTGCCGGCCTCAACAAAGGTGCAAGTTTTATGGGACTTTCTCAATTTATTTCCGCTCTCATATTACTCTATCTGTTCATCTATTATCTGGTAACATCAGTTAAGAATACCAAGCGCATAGGACTGACAAAAAAGTACCTGTTTTTGACCGTATCACTTTTTGTAATCGGACTTGCTGTTGCAGGCGGATGCGAATATCTCGTGCAGCGTTTCACAGGTATGTTTATGTACATTTATCCCGGTCAGGCTGCAGGTCTTTGCTGTATGATGGCAAGCATCATAATTATGTACTTCAGAAGCATATCCAAAAACCGCTAATCTATTGAATATTGGCGGTTTTTATGCTATAAAAAGCATATTGTCGATAAGTATTTTGAAGACATTTCGACAACCATATCGGCAGCACTCAATTCTACCGATTTCGAGGGGAACAACGAAACATGGCTAAAACCAAAATCAACGAAAAATTTATATATAAAATCGGCCGTTTCATACGCCGCTTTTTCATATGGATTATTTCTACCGCTATTTTGCTTGTATTGTGCCTGTTGCTCCTTCTTTATCTTGTAATCTTTGGTCCTTCTACCTATGTTAAGGAGCTCTTCGTAGTATCTGCAATGGAATCCAGCGTCGGCGGCATTATGGCTCAGATTTATCTCTCAGATGAAGAAATCGCTGCCATTCAGGAAAAAAACAAAACCGAAGAGACTACAGAAATCACCGACGTATCATTAATCCACTTTGAATCCAACAAGGTCACCTATGACAATGATGATTCTGTAATTGCCGGTATGGAAATCGATCCCGATGGCGACGGAATTGATGTATTCGATGTCAACGGACCTACTTATATCGGAAAAATGATGGTCGTATACGACCCTTCTCGTGTAATCGTGGGCGTATGTAACGGCTTCTCCCTTGAAACCTACGGTCTCACCCTTCCCCAGATGTGTAAAAAATACAATGCCGTTGCAGGTGTAAACGGCGGAAAATACGATGACGAAGCCGGAATGGGTACCGGAGGTATGCCGGAAGGCGTTGTTATTTCCCAAGGTCAGCTTCTGATGGGAGATATGTACGGAGTGTATACCACCTACGGCTTTACCGAGGACAACGTACTTGTAGTAGGTAGCATGAGTCCTGCCTATGCTCTTTCAATCGGAGTACGAGATGCTGTAAGCTTCGGTCCTACATTAGTAGTTAACGGAACTGCAGCAAACGTATACGGTGCCAGCTCCGGATTAAACCCCAGAACTGCCATCGGCCAGAGAGCAGACGGAGCCGTACTTCTCCTGGTAATCGAAGGTCGTCAGTCCTACTCCATCGGTGCAACCTATGCCGATTTAATCCAAATCATGCTTGATTACGGTGCTATCAATGCTGCCAACCTCGATGGCGGTATGTCATCCACCATGTATTATAACGATGAATTAATCATTCAAAGTGCTTCTATGAGTGATTCAAGACGTATTCCTACCGGATTCGTTGTATTGGGATTGGAGGAATAACATATGCTGAAAAAATTACAATTACAGGTTGGAAGACGCAAGTTCCTGATATTTTTAATAGTTTGGCTCGGTATTATAGCCTGTGCTTTTATCGTATTGATGTTCAAATTTAAGCAATGGCTGACAGATTATCAGGCTGTATATGAAGCATCCCGCCCCGCCCTTGTGATGGATACTTATTTTGACTGGTATCAGAATAACGACCTCGATACTATATACGATAATCTCACTGAAAAACCGGTGATTAATGAATACGAGACTGAGGCTAATGCCAAGCTTTTCATGTCAGAGGTTTTAGACCCGAGCAAGGCCACCTACGCGCCTTCTAACACTTATTCCGAGGCAGTGCCCGAATATTATGTACTGTCCGGCGACTACATCGTATCCACCGCGCGTCTCAGAAAATCAGACACACAGACTATGGATTACAGCTTCCCGGTTTGGGAGCTCAATTATCTGGATTTTTATTGTGAGCCTCAGTATGATGTATACGTCTATATCCCTGAGAATGTTTCCGCTACTGTGAACGGTCTTCCCTTAAATGAAAATTACTGTTTTTCGGCGGATACAGTCCCTGAGGACCAGGCTGCATTCGGAAGCTATGCAACTCTTCCTCTTATGAAAAAATATAAGATCGACAACTTTTATCAGCTCCCTGCCATAGAAGCAGTCAATGCCGATAACTATACTGCGGAAGTCAGCTTCAACAATTCTACCGGAGTATATGAAGTAGGCTACGGTGACAATCCCGATGCAGAGGAAATGAAAGCTGTAGCAATCGGTGCTGCCAAGGTTTTCGCCAACTATCTTGCAAATGACGTATCACAGGCTGCAATGCAGGATTGTTTCGTTCCCGGTTGTGAAATCATTCGTTTCATAATCGCAGGCAGAGAGGATGCCGGTAAATTCTTCAAGTACCATTCTTCTCTTGAATACACCAACATAGAGGTAGACCGTTTCATATGCTACGACAGCAATACCTTTGCCTGTGATGTACATATGGATCAGGAAATATATCGCTACACAGAAGCCCCCTTTGAAGTAGACCAGGTTAACTATCGCTTCTATTACATCAAATACAATGGAGTGTGGAAGGCCTGCTATATTAACATATTACAGACCAGAGAATAATATTACGTCGGTGCAACGCAGCTCGCGAAGTACCGACGTATTTTACGGAGACCATATGAAATACACATTAGAAAAGGGCCGTCCCTCAGACGCCGACAACAGACTTGCAAAGGAAAAGCGCTGCTATGATTTATTAGACAGCCTCGGAATTGAATACTACAGATGTGATCACCCTGATGCCAATGCCGATACTATGGAAGCATGTTTAGAAATCGATGCAATTCTTGAAGCTACCGTTTGCAAAAATCTGTTTCTATGTAATCGCCAGCACACAGAATTCTATATGCTTATGATGCCCGGCGATAAGCCCTTTAAGACAAAAGAAATTTCCTCTCAGATCAATTCTGCAAGACTGTCCTTCGCTTCTGCTGAGGAAATGGAGGCATTTCTCGATATTACTCCCGGCTCTGTGAGCATTATGGGACTGATGAACGACAAGGATAACCGCGTAAAGCTTCTCGTCGACAAGGATGTACTGGCCGGCGAATTTTTAGGCTGTCATCCGTGCATCAACACCTCGAGCCTTAAGCTTAGAACCTCTGATGCCTTCGGACCACTCTTAAAGGCTATGCATCATGATATGACAGTTGTTACCCTCATCGGCGAGTAACCGGAAAACGCTGATTTGTCCTGCAACTGATTTGTCCTGAGACTTATTTGTGCTGCAATCTTATGCTATTTACCAATCTATTGGCCCCAGCCCATTATGAGCTGAACCACACCAAAGAATTCTCTGATTACATAATGAATGCCCACGGGGAAAA
>JAKSRU010000107.1 GCA_024403475.1 Lachnospiraceae bacterium
GCATTGTTGGTAAGTGCAGAACCCATCGACTCTCCGTGGAGTCCGAGAATAATTTTGTCACCAAAGCGTTTATATACATGCTCGATTACCTTCATCAAATCGCGGCTTTCCTTGAAGCCCATAAAGCAGGGAGACTTGGCGTTGGTGCCATGGCCTCTGTCATCGTACATAATTGCGTTGAAGCCCAGCTCACGGAAAAGATGCAGGTATTTGACACTGCCAAGACGACAGCCGCTATAGCCGTGTGAGATAATCACATATTTATCGGAAGGAGTCTCGGCGGGTATATATATTGTATTAAGCTCATATCCGTCAAAGGATTTAATTTTGTATTCTTCCTTGGGATATTCTTCATAGTTGCGCCACATATTTTTGCTTTTTTCAAAGACTGTTTCATCCGCCAAGGAGATGATATGAGGGTGGGCAATCAAGTTGGCTACATATACGGATACTGCAGTAAGTACAAGTATCACTAATCCTAATATTGCACCTGCAGCAATGATAATTATTTTTTCCATAGTAATCTCTATTCTGTTTTTGAAATCTAATACCTTTTTCTCATTTAACAAATTGTCAAAGATAAGCAACAAAACTCTGCTTATTTTTGAGTAAAGAAATAATACAATTACACCAAAGTGTTGTGCATATTATTGTAACATATTTTGGCAAAAGCGGTATGCCTTATCCATTGTTTGTTGCGTACATATTATTGTAAAATATGTAGTGTCAGGGTATACGTTTTACACGCGTTGGGGAATGCGTGCACAAGACAGGAGGGTATATGAACTATAAGGTAAATGAGGTGCCGGAGAGGGTAATCAAAACCAGAGATGAGTGGGCAGAAAGCGATGCAAAAAGAGATGCGGGCTTGACTGAGCCTGAAGACATTAAGGCCATCAGGGATTTATCCTATGGTCCCTATGACAAGTGGAATCTTTTAGATGTATACAGACCGATTGCGGCTGAGGGTAAGCTGCCGGTGATTATGAATATTCACGGTGGCGGATATTTCTATGGAGATAAAGAACTCTATCGATTTTACTGTATGAGGATGGCTCAGGGCGGATTCGCAGTTGTCAATTTCAATTACAGACTGGCACCCGAGTTTAATTTCCCGTCACCCTTAGAGGATGCATCAAGAGTACTCAAGTGGATTGATGATAATGCGGATGAATACGGACTCGATAAAGAGAATGTGTTTATTATAGGGGATTCTGCGGGAGCACAGCTTGCTTCGCAGTATGCAGCTATTCATACCAATCCTGAGTATGCGGCACTATTCCCTTTTAATACGGATAACGGCTGCAAGGTGAGAGCAGTGGGACTAGCCTGTGGCGTATACAGAATAGAATACAGAATTAAGCACGAAAAGGATGGATATGTCTTCAGCGATTATTTGGGGGGTAAAACAGATATGCATGATCCGATTTTGGATATGCAAAAATACGTTACTTCAAATTATCCGCCGGCTTACATATTCAGTTCGCACTGTGATTTCCTGCTGGAGGAATGCGGCCCCTTTAAGGAATTCCTTGAAGGAAAAGGCGTAGAGGCGGAAAGCCATATTTACGGAACTCCTGAGGCAAAGGAAATTGCGCATGTTTTTCATTGTAATTTAAGACTTGAAGAGGGGGAGAAAGCCAATCTGGCACAGATTGATTTCTTCAAAAGACACATCGTTATTTAAATAAGGGCGTTTGGATGAAGAAAAAAGGCTATGAGGTGGTAAGCGGGGTATTGGCCATAGTACTTATTTTGGTCATGCTCATTGGGGGTAGTCCGCATGTTGAGGCGGCAGCATACAACGGTATATATGTTTCGGGTTATTCCCTGACTGTTTCGGAAAACAGATTGGGACTCAACATCTTTATATCCGGACTGTCGGATGCTGATGCGGTAAATTCATATGCTACGGTTGAAGGGGAAAAACTCGTACCGGAGAAGGTGTCAAAGGGAACCTACAGGGTATCCTTGTTTGTGGCGCCTAAAGATATAGATAAAGTGCGCACCGTAGCTCTTTTTGTAAATAATACCAAGGTGATGCTTGCCAACAATAATGCTGTAAACGGCAATGTTAATGTGGTGGTAAGAGATTATCTTGAACAGGTAAAAAATCAAAGTGATCCCATTGGAAGGCTTGCAAAGGCTATAGAGGATTATGGCGACTGCGCGAGAATTTATTTTGAAGCCGATACCGGCGAAGATACATTGAGCATAGCGACCCCGGAGGGACTCGACAAATATAAGCCGAGAATATCAGGAACACTGCCGGAGGGAATAGTTTATTGCGGTAGTAGCCTGATACTTGCGGATACTATATCGATAAGGCATTATTTTGCTGTGTCAAGGGTTATCCCCGATAATGAATTGGCAGGATATTCTGTGACGATAAATGGGCTGGCAGCTGAATACGTTGAGAGTATACCGGGAGTATTTTACATAGAGGTAAATGGTGTTAAGCCGGGGAATATAGACAAAGCTTATATGGTGGTAATCAGCAGCAGTGCTGATACTACTATGTATACAATCGACTACAGTGTGCTGTCCTATGTGTATACTGTGCTAAGTGAGAAGGCAGCTTATGATAGTGCCAATAATATAAATAATGCCGATAATTCTAATAACATAAATAACACTAGCGACACCGGTAACTCCTATAGCGCAAAGTTGTGCTCGTTGGTGAAAGCTATATACAGATATCACGAGGCTTTTGAGGAGTATTTGATACTGAATAGTTCGGCAGGAATAGGTGCTTACAAAAACAGTAAGTACACGGAAGACTTAGGTCCTGCTGTGATTGTTGTGCCGAGTGAGGCGAGTGAAGAAGAGCGGTATGCAGCGCAGTTGGTACAGCTTGCAATAAAGGAGCTGGATAAATATCAGCCGGATATTGTGAATGATGCAACTCCGGTAGGAAGCACCGGCAAAAAAGAGATTTCTATTGGAAATACAAATCGTCCGAAGGGAAATACGGATGAGATTTCTAACGACGGCTACCGCATCAAAGCCTATGACGTCGGAGTGGCGGTGACGGGAAAAGGCGCACGTGGTGTGATTGACGGAGCTATGGAGCTTATCAGGCTGTGCGGTGGATATTTCTGGTTAACTTGGGATGATGGGATGAAATCAAATCAGGATTGCTTTAAGTATTCGTCGGATATTGATTATACCTACAACAGGCCTTTTGTGTTTTCGGATGTGGATTTGAATTATTGGTATGGGGCATCAGGAAGCAATAGGATGTATTCACTTTATTTCGGATTGAACGGCACCTTTGCAAATGTTCAGATGGAGAACCGCCCGGGATACGAGAAATGGTATTTGTCCAACAAAGAAACCTATAATGGTATTCACGGGGGACTATACGACTATATGCAACCGGGACATGCTCACACTCTTTTGGCAGAGTATTTTGATGAGAGTGACTTGGCAGCTCATCCGGAATGGTTTGTGAATCCTTACGACAGTTCGATTACATGGAACAACAGACAGGTATGTACCTCACAGGACGGAGTTTATAATCGTATAAAGGAACGAGTATTTGCTATGCTCGATAATCCTCAAATATATAATCCTGACGCACCTATGCAGATTATATGTTTGTCTCAGTCAGATAACGGTGTGATATGTCACTGCAAGGCATGTAAGGATTTTCGTGCGGCACATTATTTGGATACTAGTGATTATCAAAACAGTAATCCCGATGAAGCGAATGCGGCGTTGTATCTCGATTTATGCAACAGAATTTCCGGTGAAATAAAAGCCAAGGGAATTAATGAGGGTAAGGACTATAGCAATGTATATGTAGATATGTTGGCATATGTTTCCAACAAGCAGCCGCCGGTTAATATGACAGTGGATGATCACGTGATTGTAAGATTTGCACCCATCGAAAGGTGCTATGCTCATTCGCTCAAGGAGAGCTTAAACCTGAATTTCGGTGGGGATGACCGTATAAACGGATGCTATGAGTGTAATGAACTGGCGGGCTATTTGAAGGGATGGTCAGAGCTTATTGCTTACAGTAGGAATAATGGCGGAGGCGGGCAGCTGTGGATATGGGAATACACGGTTAATTTCAGAGATACTTATGCTCCGTTTCCTAATATATATTCACTGATAGAAGATATCCGTTTTTATTATGAACTGGGAGTTGAAGGAATATATCTGCAAAATTCGGACCGTATGAATAAACTTAACTCGGAATATGGAGATTTGAGGATATATATTCTGTCTGAGCTTCTTCGTAATCCTGAAGCTGATGTGGAAAAGGAGCTTGAGTTTTTTGCACATGAGTATTATGGAGAAGGTGGAGAATATATGCTGGAAACGCTTGAGGTGCTGACACAGCAGGCGAGAAGGCATAATGTTGGAGGACAGGCATGCTTCCCGGACTTTTATCCGAGTTGGGTGGGCAATTATTACTTAAACAACATAGTGTTTAGAGATAATTGCATGAACTTTTTGGCGCCTGTGGCTCGCATTTATAATAATGAATATCCTGTTGAAATGGATGCACAGAATGGTATGAGTACGGCGGATATAGAAAAAATCGATGAACTGTATGTGAATGCGCTGGCAGCGGCTGCAGGAGATGCTTACGCGTGCAAAAATATAGAGAGAACCGAGCTTGGATGGAGAGCGGTTAAATCGGTTATGCATGCAGCGGAGTTTTCGGATTCGACGACATATATGCAAAGAAATAAAGAATTGTATCATGACTTTTTTGATACGGATAAATATGGAATGACAGCCTTTAGCTTAATATACGGAGGAATACCAAAGGAGACGGACAGGGTATTGCAGCATAGTCCGAATGAATGGTTATTTTACTGATAAATCTGTTGAATGGGCAAGGGCGAGAAGGAGAAGTATGGCATTTGATATTAAAAAACTGGCAGATCCTAAATATTTTGAGGAGCATAAGCTGCCGCCACATTCGGATCATAAGACTGAGTTTAAGGATGGCAAGGGAGAAGTTGTCAGCTTAAACGGACTTTGGAAGTTCAAATATGAGCGTAATTATTCATATGTAAATGAAACTTATGTTGAAGAGGATTACGATTGCAGCAATTGGGAGGATATCAGAGTACCTGCTCATATTCAGATGGAGGGATATGATAAGCCTCAGTATGTTAATGTGCAGTATCCTTGGGATGGACATGAGGAGAGTAAGCCGGGACAGCTTCCGGAGAAGTTTAATCCGGTGGGCTGCTATGTGACCAACATTTATGTTGCTGAAAAAGTAAGCGGTGAATCCTTTATTTTATCCTTCCAGGGCGCAGAGAGTGCTATTGCGGTTTGGGTAAACGGAAAATATATAGGCTACAGTGAGGGCTCTTTTTTACCTGCGGAATTTGATATTACGGGAGCACTTAAGAAGGGCAATAATAAGCTCGCAGTAACCTGCATTAAATGGTGTTCATCAAGCTGGGCGGAGGATCAGGATTTTTTCAGATTCTCAGGTTTGTTCAGGGACGTGAAGGTAATCAGATATCCCGCAAGCTATATGAGGGATATGCGAATTGTTCAGGAGCTGACAGAGGATTATTCTATCGGTAAGGCAAGTGTTGTCATTAATATGACCGGAGCTGCACATATTCGCGCGGAGCTTGTTGAACTTGGAAGAACTGATATCGGAATGCTGAGAGACTCTTATCCTACGGTATGGACTGCAGGCAGCGAACGCGTGTTGGCAGTGGTTGAAAAGGATGTAGAGGCAGGCAGAGATTCTTTGGAGTTTTCTGTAGATAAGCCTCTGCTTTGGAGCGCTGAGGCTCCCAATCTTTACGAGATTAGAATTGAGACGGACAGCATTAAGGTATCATCGATTTTCGGCTTCAGGCATTTTGTGCTTGAGCGCGGAATAATGAAGCTTAACGGTAAGAGAATAGTATTTAAGGGCGTTAATCGCCATGAATTCAGCGGTATATCCGGAAGAGTGCCTCAGCTTGAGGAGCTTTGGCAGGATGTAGTGACAATGAAGCTTCATAATATAAACGGCATTCGTACCTGCCATTATCCGAACAATTCTCCTATATATGAGCTCTGTGACAGATTGGGCTTGTATATGATTGCGGAGACAGACTTGGAGACTCACGGAACCTGGGGCAAGGTACTTTTCGGCGGTCAGCCCTATGAGGAGGCAATTCCCGGTAACAGACCCGAATGGCGTCGTATGATGCTCGACAGAGCGCAGCGAATGTATGAACGTGACAAAAATCACCCTTCTATATTGCTGTGGTCATGCGGTAACGAATCCTTTGGCGGAACCAATATTCAGGCAATGTCTGATTATTTCCATTCGGTAGACCCTTCAAGACTGGTGCATTATGAGGGCGTTTTCAATGACAGAAGCTGTCCTGATATCAGTGATGTGGAGAGCCAGATGTACACCTCGGTCAAGGATGTGAAGTATTGGCTCAAGAAAATAAAAAATAAGCCTTTCATTTTGTGTGAGTATACTCATGCTATGGGCAATTCGTGCGGAGGAATGCATAAGTATACGGACCTCACCGATACTGAAAAGAGATTCCAGGGCGGATTTATCTGGGATTATGTGGATCAGTCAATCAATTCTACAGACAGATACGGCGTTAAGTATCAGCGCTATGGCGGAGATTTTGACGACAGACCTTCGGATTACAATTTCAGCGGCAACGGAATAGTGTATGGCGGCAGCAGACTTCCTTCTCCCAAGATGCAGGAGGTAAAGTTCAATTATCAGAATTTCACACTGGAACCGACCTTGGACGAGGATAATAATGTAAACATTACCGTCAAGAATAAATCACTGTTTACCGATACGGGTGACTTCGATATGGTCGTAGTCCTTGAGCGTGAAGGCGAAAGAATTGCCGAGAAGGTAATGCGCTTTGCGGTTAAGCCCGGAAAATCCGACACAGCCAAGAAGGTTATTTGTATCCCCGATTCACAGGGTGAATATGCAGTAACCGTATCCCTTAGAACTGCAGGAAGCTGTGTGTGGGCTAATGCCGGTCATGAGATTGCTTTTGGTCAGGGCGTATTTACCGTAAACGAGAGAACCGAATATGTGGCGGCTTCGTCGGAGGAGCTTCAGATAATTCACGGGGAGGAAAATATCGGTGTAAGAGGAGAACATTTTTCTGCAATATTCTCAAAGTATTCACATGGTATGCAGTCATATGTATATGGCGGAAAAGAGCTGTTCAAAGCAGAGCCCAAACCGAATTTCTGGAGAGCACCGATTGATAACGACTACGGCAACGGAATGCCGTTGAGATATGCTCAGTGGAAGGTCGGAAGTCTGTATCAGGCAAGACTCAACAGAGGCGAGGGCAAGGCTAATCCTGAACTTGCAGAATATAAGGACCATGCAGAGATTACTTATTATATAGAGCTTGCGACTGTTCCGAAGGCAAGTGTTGAGCTTAAATACACTGTATATGCAAATGGTGCTGTAAAGGTAAAGCTCCATTATGATCCGGTGGAAGGACTTGGCGATATGCCGGAGTTTGGCGTGATGTTTAAGTTGGATGCGGATTACGACAGATTGGAGTGGTACGGTAACGGACCCGAGGAAACCTACTGCGACAGAAAACGCGGGGCAAAGCTCGGAAGATTTAAGGATACTGTGGCAGGCAGAATGTCTGACTATATGGTTCCGCAGGAATGTGGTAATATAACAGATGTAAGATTTGCTAAGGTTACAGATGAAAGAGGCCGTGGAATTATGTTTGCCGGTGACAGCGTAAGCTTTTCGGCATTACCGTATTCTCCTCATGAGCTTGAATCGGCAATGCATCCCAATGAACTTCCTCCCGTTCATTATACTTATGTAAGTGTAGCGAAGGAACAGATGGGTGTAGGCGGTGACAACAGCTGGGGAGCAAGAACTCATGACGAGTATCTGCTGGATGTCAGCGAACCTTTGGATTTTGAGTTTTCATTTATCGGTGTATAAAATGAACAAAAACTGATGGTTATTGTCTTCTTTTTTGAAAGAAAAATGCGTTGATAATTTGACGGCGCTATGTTATATTATTTCAAGTGTGTTAATAGCCTACACTCAGATGCGGGACACTCCGACCCCACCTTGGTGTGCGGCGATATACAATTTATTAGGAGGAAACACAAAATGATTACCAAAGAGAAAAAGACAGCAATTATGAACGAGTATGCAAGAACACCTGGCGACACAGGTTCACCTGAAGTTCAGGTAGCAGTTCTTACAGCAAGAATTCAGGAGCTCACCGAGCACCTCAAGGCTAATCCTAAGGATCATCACTCACGTCGTGGTATGCTTAAGCTTGTAGGTCAGAGACGTGGTCTTCTTTCTTATCTTCAGGATAAGGACATTGAGAGATATCGTGCTCTCATCGAGAAGCTTGGTCTTCGTAAGTAATTTGTCACTCGCAAAAGCGGAGTCAGCCGTTTATTCGGCGCTCCGCTTGTGTTGCGTAAATAGGTTTCTATTTGCGTGACCCGGAACGGAGCAGAGGCATTCTCCGAGACCGCTGAAAAGTATACGAGAGAAAAATCTTTCGTGGATTTTTTAGTAGTTTCGGTAGCCTTCTGCTCAAAACATAAAAGGCCCGTAATCGGGCGCTACTAATGTAGCAGAAAGGAGTGTTATGTCATACAAGACATACGAATTGGAACTTGCCGGCAGAACTCTTAAGGTTGATATCGACAGAGTAGGTAAGCAGGCAAACGGATGTGCATTTATGCACTACGGTGATACCACCGTTCTTTGCACCGCAACAGCTTCAGACAAGCCTCGTGACGGTGTTGATTTCTTCCCTCT
>JAKSRU010000108.1 GCA_024403475.1 Lachnospiraceae bacterium
TCTATTCCAAACTTCATATCCTTGTCTTCTGGCTGAATCATATACCGGTTGCATATTCTTCTGCAGGATATTCATGAATTCTTCTTCGCTATTTCCTTTACGATAAAGTTCCTGCCCTGCCCAAATGGAATGCAGATTATCCCTATAGCAAGACTCATATAGTTTCCTGATACCTTCCCTCTCATGAATTAGCTGGTACATTATAAATTGATTCTTCGCAAAACGAATAAAGAAAGGATCCCACTTTGGAAGTCTGTTACTTTTAGAAGAATTCAATGAAGAATCCATCGGCATCAGATTCCAAAGCTCATCATTCATGACGAATGACCATGGAATAAAATGATCAACATCATATTGCTTTGAAACAACTAGTTCATCTGTAAATACATCTCTAACTTCACTAACATCTAGAATACCTTCCCAGAGTTTACGCACATTATTTAGTTTGCGCATCTTCTCATCCATTGGAGCCAGCTTATAAATTAATCCTGGCACCTCAGGGTTATTATTCTGCAGCCATTTCACCTTCTCATACTGTATCCAACCTAAAATCGATACCATCTGATCCTGAATCATATCCATCCAGGCATCCTGAAAATAAACTTTCTTCTTAAGCTTGCTTTCCTCGCCCAGTGTATATGGCAAAAGCACAGTATCCTTATTGATTCGTTCTATATAAGCAGTCATTCTGCGAACACTTCCCCAATCTACAACCTCACTGCTTTTATTAAAGAATCCTGCCAAAGCTCGATATGGTACCATGTTGGTAAGCTGTTCTTTATAAATCTTTAACTCACAATTATGCTCTGCAATTGCATTCTTTATTTCAACCTTAGACGCATTTGCCGGTAAATCCGAAAGTTCAGTAAGAAGCAATACCGCTCTCTCCAAACCGTCTCTTACCTGACCATCCAATTGCATTCCACTTAAATGGATGTGAAATTCTCTCACGGAATACCAGGCATTGCATATCATCTCATCAATGATTGCATCAAAGGTCGTCTCCTTCACGCCCTTAGATATCAGCTGAACAATTGCCTCCAGCCAATAGAACTTATAGCAATAGGAAGGATCCTTCATCATCAGAGAAAAGCCTTCAATATCCAGCGTATTATAATATTTTCCATCAATTGCTAATGAATATCCGACTTTCGTAAAATCAGATTCAGCCACTTCTCCTCACCCCTTCCTGGTCTTACATCACCTGTAATCCAGTATTCCTCTATTTGCAGTTCTGGAATCTCTAGTATATATTCCTTAAAGGTTTCAATGGTAAAATCTATAAAATATCTTCCATTACGTTCACCTTCAAAATTTCCATACTTAAATGATGTATACACTACACCTTCTTCTTTTAACGATGTTGCCATCCTTTTTAGCACAGACAAAAGTGTCTCTTTAGACAAATGCAATATGGATGAACATGCCCAAATGCCATCATACTTATCAATATCACACAGCTCTTCAAAAAGCATTTGTTTGACCTTAATTCCGGTATAATCACTGGCCATTTTGCAGAGTTCTTCTGAACCATCTGTAGCATCCATTTGATAACCATTCTCAAGGAAATATTTTGTATCACGACCTGATCCACAACCAAAATCTAAAATATATGCTCCAGCTTGAAGCTTTGACAAAAATCTATCCTGAGTCTGTTTAAAATCAACAGAAAGAGTTCCTTGGACAAACTCATCTGCATTTTGATTATAATACTTTAATGTATTGTCCATAGCCCTCTCCTTCTCATTATCGTTCGGATTAAACCTAACCATTTTTTGAATTCTTCAATCATAACAAGCTGTTCTGCCGCAACTAAAACTCCAACGCTTCCTGCTCCAACTTACAGTTATTCTCAAGCATATATTCAACCACTTCTTTGAACTCACTATCCCTCAAACTTTGAAGTCGTATCCTATCATTCTCTGTAAGCTTCTTTGTATAATTCTCATAATTCATAAGAGTCGAAACGTCCATATTTATCGCCTCAAATGGAATCCCAGTCTTCTTTCGAAGATCTAGTAATATATAAAATCCACCTGCATCAATATCACCATAGTGATAATAATTAATATCCGGATTATTTTCGTATAGCTTCCTAATCATCTTACGTCGAATACTATTATGATATCCACCCAGATATAATACAAAAGCATCTTCATCTATATACGAATGATATGTTGTAAGGTTTTCAATCGTTACAACCTTTGAAGCAGACACATGTATATCTTCAATATCATCCAACATTTTCGAACTAAGTCCAATATCTCCATCCAATTTACCTATATCTAGAGTCTGTCCTGAAATAGTGATACATCCTTTACCTTTTATATATACATAACCTGGATTCTTTACTATATTTAGGTCGCTCAGTATGGTTTCCTTATCCGGATATTCACCATATTCAAATAGAATAGAGACTACGGTATTCTTGATTTTATCAAATGCCTTAGAATCACCTAGTACTCTGATAGAAAAATTTCTCACATAAGTTTCTTCCTCTACAGATTCTACCTCAGCCAGAGCCTTTAAAACCTGTTCAAACTTATCAACTTCATCAAAGTGCTGAACCTTCTTATTTTCTGCAAGACGCTTAAGCTGCTCATCGCAAAAGGCGGATAGTAATGAAGTTTTTTTCCGATACTTCGTTAAAAGCTCTATAAGCTCACTGTTCAAATCTGCCTTCGGTGTACGTCCAAGCAAGCGATAACATTCGTCAATCTTTTCAGTAACCAGCTTTATTGAATAAATCACTTCTGTTTCAAACTTTCCTCGTTTTAAGCGCTTTGCCTCTATCACACCTATCTCTTCCAAAAAAGCAATCTGATCATTAACTGTCTTAAACAAATCATATCTCGCACTGTCATCATAACCAGAAACTAAGTCTAATACCTTCTTCTGAAAAGATTGTTTACGGCCATTTGTACCAATAAAGCTTTTACTTCGCTCATACTGATCTAGTAAAGAATTTAAGATTATCTCTTCGTACTTTCTCATAAACTATACCCTTCCACGAAGCTATTATATCCATCTCTAAATACTACAAAGATGTTATCAACATATTCACCAATTACCTCCATCTTGGCAGGAGGTGTCGCAAGAATTACCTGGAAATGTTGATCCTTAAAAAACTGCATCATGCTACCAATACGTTCATCATCCATCTTATCAAAAGCTTCATCTAACATGATAATTCTGGTACTTTCTCCCAGGCTATACATTTGTGCAAAAGATGCAGCTATCGCAACATAGTATGGAGTCTGTGTCTCACCGCCACTCTTCTCACCGTATATCTTAGAAAAAAGTTGCGTCTTTCCATTAGATATTACTTCGATATCATAATCCAGATATCCACGATAATCTGTATACTCTTTTAAGATTGTATCACCTTGGATATCTGATTCTGTAAGTTTTGAAAACAAATCTTCCATCTCAGAATGATATTTTTCATCGAACAAGTTAGAGAATAAAGTCAGTCCTCCAATATTAATTTCTGAAGTAATCATCTCATAAAGTCCTTGCTTCATTTCATTAGATCTCAATATAAAATGATATGAATCACGACCGTACTTAATATCACGTAATGACTTATTTAAGTCCTTGAAGATATCCTCGGCCGTACTGATATTCTCACGCATTTTAGAAAGGAAATTCTCTCTAAATTCCAATTCGCAGTCTTCTCTGGCTTTTGCAAGTTTTTCCTCACACTGAATTAGATTGTGTTTTGAAAGTTCTGCATACTCTTTTGCGTATTCCTCCATAATACCTTCAGCGTCTCCAGTACCCATCTCGCCATCTTTATACTTTGTCTGAAGAGAGGTTAACTCACCATATTTTTTCTTTCTCTGATTTTCAAGTGCTACCATTCTTGGATTATAATTCTCTACAATGGTGCTGGCACTCTTCGTCTTGATATGTTCCGCATACTTCTGCTTCGCACCTTCTACAATTTCCACAGAGCCACGAGCTTTCTCTTCAATCTGGTTTTCTTTTGCTTTTTTCTCATTACCAAAAGCAATAATCTTACCATCAATTTCTCGACAATCTCGCTCAAGATTCGTTCGTTCACTCTTAATGGTATCTAATAAGCGCTCAATTTCTTTTATTTCATCATCTAATTTCTGTCTTTTTTGATGAAGCTCAATGATATTCGGATCATTTTCCGCTTCTTTCAATTCCTTCTGATTTTTTAAGATATCTGCTCTTATTTCTGCAAGTGCTTTAGGAGCTCCTATATTACTTAAAAGGATTTCCAGATTAAATTCACTCAAAACACTAATTTTGTTTTGTATCTCTCCTACCCTAACCTTAAGAGTCTTATCCTTTTCTTCTACGGTATTTAATTCTTCAGTTTTGAGCTCAAGCTGTTTTTTTAATGCATACTTACCAATATATGGAACCTTATATGTCTCCGGATTAATTTTCCTAACTGCTTTACCTTGATACAACATACATCCTGTCGTAATTGATATAGGATGTTCCTTCAGTTCTATTATACTGTTACATCTCACAACACGATTTAAAATCTCATTTACATAAGCTTGCGCGTATCGATTCTTGCTCTTCACAACACTTGCCAGGCTCTGTTCATCAACTTCCATATCAATTTTTAATGCACCTGTATTTACCAATGCAACTGTATGAATCTCCTTCTTATTTCTGTCATATACCTCAGCAGCAATATCATAAACATCAGGATTAACAATCAAGTAGAATCTCTGTGTATTCAAATATCCTTCCACAGCATCCTGCCATTTTTCATCTGTTACTTCTAAAAGATCGGCAAGAACACGAACCTCAGACTGCATCCCTCTATTTTTCAGTTCTCTACGAATTGCCTCCTGCAATTTCACAGTGTTCTGTGGATATGTAAACTGATTTTTCTTTAAGGCTTCAATTTCTCTCTTTAAGATTTCCTTCTGATTAGAAAGTGTACTTTGCTCCTCGCTAACCTTTATCATCTCCGTTTGTGTATCCCTGAGTTCTTTTGTAATAATTGTTCCAATTCGAGAAGCTCTCTCGGTCTTCTCTTCATCCGAAATATTCGCATCATTCAACTCACGAAGTTCCACAACAGTATATGGAATTTTTACCGGCGAAATCATTCTCGCTGCTTTTTCTGCCTTTTTAACTTGTCCACGAACAGCCTCTACATTCAGCTCTAGATTCTTTCGTCTATATTCCAATCTTTCAATTTCATGATTAAGTTTATTAATCAAAGCAGCACAGTCACTTGTCTTTATAGATACTAACACTTCATTATACTTTTCACGTGTGCTGGAAAGCACAGCATCTTTTTCAACAATCTCTGCTTTTTTGCGTTCAAGCGCATGTTCTTTCACAACCTTGTCCTGCATCGCAGTATCGAGTTTAACCTTTGTATCCTCCATACTTGCAATAAGTAAAAGCAATTCGATTACCAGAATATCATGATCTGTCAATCTCATATCCTCGTACTTAGCAAGGATTGTCTCTAACTGATCAACCTGTCGTTTCACCTCTTTTAAAATCTCTTGCATATGGCGAAGATTACGAATGTTTTCACGTAATGTTTCAACATCAATTCTCTTCTCCGGCAAGATAAACTTATTGATAAAACTCTTTACATTATCCATTGGCTTAAAGGCCAACGACTTTGGTATCATTTCAAAAAACTTCTCATCTAAATAGCCAAGTCTCACTCGAAATCTCTCCTTAGCTTCGGATGCAGTCAACATATAGGAAATCTTTTTACCATTCACTGTAAATTGCGCATCAAGAGCTGGCTTATTATTAACAATAAAAGTAAGCTCCTCTAAAGGAGATTCCACGAGAAACCACTTTTTTTTCAAATCGCTTTCCACATCAGGTGAATCAATCTTTACTCCCATTGTGAAAAATCTATTTTTTGTTTCTTCATAAAACTCAAGCGCCACAAAAGATATAACACTCCCATTGCGATAATATGTGTTACCTTCTTCTCCAGTCTTGCAGCGGACATATCCCTTTAAATCACGCTTACTTCTTTTTTCACCAACCGTAGTTGCAAGGTTAAAGGACTTCGTACTGGTTGTTAATACCAGCTGCAGTGCATCCAGTATCGTTGACTTACCTGATGCATTTTCACCGCTGAGCAAAAAGGATCCATTCACATCAATAGTCTCATTCTGAAAATAATGCCAATTGATCAGCTTAATTTTAGTCAGTTTCTTCATCTTCGGAACTGTCTGCACGGTCCTCACCTCCCTTGCTATATTTCTCTAATTTATCTTTTGCTATCTGATACAGTTCCTCGAGACTTGCGTTCGAAACAGCAAATAGTATAGAAGGATATATGATAACTCTGGTATCTGGATTGGCCATATCGGAATCAAGGTTTTGAACCAAATGATATCTTTTAAAATATCCCATTGTATTCCTAAGTGTGGTCTTATCCAATTTATTCTGCATCTTAAGCATGTTGTATTTATCAATCACCTGATCAATCAACACGATTACATCTTCTGTCTGTGTTACCTTCTTTCGCTCCTCAATATAAAGTAAACGTAATATTAACAAGATGATACTCTCAATTTTCTTTAAATGAATCCTTCCTGTTCCCGCAGGATTGTTGATACCGATAACGCCGTGTTCTTCTTGCAATACCAACTCATATCCCAAGATTTCAAAAAGCGAAGTAAAGTATTCTTTATAGTTTAAGATAAAATTGTAATCAGAAACTGTATCCTTGTTCTTCTTGAGAATAAAGCACTCATTCAAGAGTTTATTCGCAGTCGATTTGAATTTTTCCTTTGGAACATTTTCCAACACATCGATAAACTCCACTATCGCACCCTCCTCTTAATTTCAAAATCCTTAAACCGAAATCCTTCTTTTTCTATCATTTCTTCCTTGGGAACAATGATATATTCTGACTTTACGGATCTACCATAAAAACTAATAAAGATTACTCTAATCATGTCTCTACGCGAAGCAACTTCTATCTCCGAAGCACTTACCATTGACTTATCAGATAGCAGTTCCAGCACAAAATTTGTGATATTTTTTTTGGAAAATCTATTTTTATTCTTCTCCTGAATAAGTAATCGTCTTAGTTCTCGTTCTTCTTCACTGAGCTCATAGTTTTCAGAGATTTCTTCCACATCAGTAATCTTCTTTGTAATTGAAATTGTTTTCAATGATTCACCACTAAGAAATCCTTGTGGAAACATATTGAACAATCTACAGATATCTTCTGAAGCATCTTCTGTTAGATTTTTCTCTTCATCCTCGTTATATTTCTCAGACAAAAATTGCAGTATCTTCGAAATCTTTCCCTCTGCATTATTACTGTTAAGCAGAAGAAACTTTGCTCGTTCTACTGCATTTCGGATGTACTTTGAATTACGCTTATCAATCTCTTCTACAATCTCATCATATGATCTAAAATGAGCAATCGTGTCCGAAATGATACCTCGAATATGCTCGCTTGCCTCTTCAAAATCATTCACGGCCTCCACATTCATATAGCCTTGTACAATCAGATTATATCTATCTCTATCTTCAATCATATCCTGCAAGCGTCTCACAATAACATTTCTAAACTTTGAAACATTATCACTTGTCTTAATTCTAAAATATGCTTTAGAACCTATTTCATCATGATAATTAAAAAAATCCTCAAGAATTTCCTCAGAAGTTTTATCTGCTGTTAATTCATCGATATATCTGCGAATGCTTGTATTCAATTTTTTCAGTCCTGTGAACAATGCAAGTGTATGATCATATACAGGCTTAATGACCTGTATATATGGTCTGAGTAACAACTCCTCATTTGTAAGAAGAGAGTAAATTGCTGAAATTTCACTTTGATATTCCATCTCTTCTTGCTTCGTTACACTTTGGATTGTTTGAATAAAAGATATGGCATGATTCGGCATAATTATGCGAATCCTTTGATCATTGCCAATATCATATTCTACCCATCCATATTCTTTGAGTTTACGCAAAAAAGTTGCGGCCTTCGTTCTGGAATCCTTCAAAGTCTCCTGATCATCCTCAAATTGAATTTCCAAATTGCCAAGTCCTTCAAAATAATCAGTAAGTTTAGCAACTAATATTTCACGATCAGCACCATAAGACAGCTCAGTCCGATATGTGTCGTAAATTATATTCAAACAGGATATATATATCGATTTGAACTGGCTGGATAGCGGCTTGAAAAAACTATCACCGACTACATCAAACAAATCTGCCATTGTCTTACAATTCCTTTCTAAAAAATTCGTTACAAGCACCTTCTATTCTTCCTTCAGCGAAAAGCACACATATCCTTCTCTGTTTAATTCCCCATTTTCAGCTACACGGATTATTGACAAATGCCCCAAATCTTTTCCTTTTTCCAAGTCAAAATATGTGCAATTTTACTAATTTATATAATAATCCCTAATCTTAACAAAATCAATTAATTGTTTGTTTATTTTGCACATATCTTATATGATTTACGTCTAATATTTTATCAAATATACAGTCCTATAATTTGTACTCAGCAAATTTACAATCAGCGCAATCCGGTACCTTTCGTTCATAATACTTGTTAATGTGTGCTAGCCTAATACTCCTATATTGATACTCATTATAGAAGTTACAAAGCACTCTTAAATGTAAAAAAGGTACTTCATCGGATTGAAATCTGATGAAATACCCATAAAATTTATAGCATCTTCACGCTCTTATTTTGCCTTTTAATCTTCTTCCGGCTAATTCAGGTATAAATTACAAGATAAAAATACGCAGTTTTTATCAAATAATAATGCACAGTTTT
>JAKSRU010000109.1 GCA_024403475.1 Lachnospiraceae bacterium
TAAAAACCTATTGACATGGTAGGTAATTGCAAATATAATACCTACTAAAATGATAGGTAATTGCAAACGCAATATCTGATGAAATGATAGGTGCTTGCAAGCGCAATACCTACTGTAACGATAGTCTTTAAGGAGATGTAATCATGGAAAATATATATTTAGATAATGCCGCTACCACCAAAATCGATCCTGAAGTAATTGAGGCGATGAAGCCGTATCTTTTGGCAGAGTATGCAAATCCTTCAAGTACATATACTTTTGCAGGACAGATACACGGCAAGGTAGATGATGCAAGAAAAACCATCGCAGATTTTATCAAGGCCAAGGAAAGTGAAATATATTTCACCAGTGGCGGAAGCGAATCAGATAACTGGGCAATCAAGGGAGTAGCGGATGCCCTGAGTGCCAAGGGAAAGCATATTATTACAACAAAGATTGAACATCACGCCGTACTGCATACCTGTGAATTCCTTGAAAAGCATGGCTATGAGGTTACCTACCTGGAAGTAGATGAGTATGGTTTGGTAGATGTTAAGAAGTTTGAGGAGGCTATCAGACCTGATACGATTTTGGCATCCATCATGTTTGCCAATAATGAAATCGGTACGATTGAGCCTATTGCCGAGCTTGGCAGGATTGCTCATGAGCATGGAGTGGTATTCCATACTGATGCGGTTCAGGCCTTCGGTCATATCAGAATTGATGTGAATGCTATGAATATCGATTTATTATCTGCTTCAGCGCACAAGCTTAACGGACCCAAGGGTGTAGGACTCCTTTATATAAAGAGCGGACTGAAGATTACAAATCTTATTCACGGTGGCGCACAGGAAAGAGGCAGAAGAGCAGGTACTACCAATGCAGCCGGAATCATCGGATTCGGTAAGGCTGTTGAACTTGCAGACTCAAGGCTTGAAGCGACTAACGCTTACGAGACCAAGCTTCGGGACAAGCTAATCGCAAGAGTTACTTCAGAAATTCCCTATGTAAGGTTTAACGGACATCCCGAGAAGCGCCTTTCGAACAATACAAACTTCTGCTTCAGATTTATCGAAGGAGAGTCATTATTGATTTTACTCGACCAGGACCATATTTGCGCATCAAGCGGTTCGGCCTGCACCTCAGGTGCGCTTGATCCGTCACATGTGCTTTTGGCTATAGGACTTCCTCATGAAATTGCACATGGTTCGATCAGATTCACATTATCTGCAGAGACTAAAGAAGAGGATATTGATTATACGGTAGATGCGCTCAAGAAAATAGTTGAGAGACTGCGCAGTATGTCTCCTTTGTATGAGGATTTTGTCAAGAAGCAGGCGCAATAGAGTTTTGGACGTAATGTAACAGAGCAATGCACAGAACGTAATAGAGTAATGCGCAAAACGAAACAGAGCAATACACAGAATGAAAAGATACGCGTAAGCGAAAGAGGTATACAAAATGAGTCAGGTTACAGAATACAGTAGTAAGGTTATGGATCATTTCAGCAATCCCAGAAATGTCGGTGAGATTGAGAATGCGTCAGGAGTTGGCACGGTAGGTAATGCAAAGTGCGGTGATATCATGAGAATGTATCTTGATATCGATGAAAATCAGGTAGTAAGGGAGGCTAAGTTTAAGACCTTCGGATGTGGTGCGGCAGTTGCCACCAGTTCTATGGCTACAGAGCTTGTTAAGGGCAAGACTGTAAATGAGGCTCTTACAGTTACCAACAAGGCTGTAATGGAGGCGCTTGACGGTCTGCCACCGGTCAAGGTTCATTGTTCACTCCTCGCAGAGGAAGCCATTCATGCTGCACTTTGGGACTATGCAGAGAAGAACAATATCACTATCGAAGGATTAAAGCCCCCTGTAAACGATATTGATGAGACCGAGGAATTTTACAAGATGCAGGGTGAATGATTTCCTATTGAGCTGATAGGTAAAAGGTGCTACTATGAGCATATCAAAGGGAGGTAGTTAATGTGATATCAACAAGAGGACGATATGCGCTTAGAGTGATGCTTGATCTGGCACAGAATCAGGGTGAAGGCTATGTTCCGATGAAGGATGTGGCACTCAGACAGAATTTGTCTCTAAAATATCTGGAACAGATATTGCCATTGTTAAAGCAAAAGAACATGGTGGTTGGTATCCAAGGCAAGGGCGGAGGGTATCGTTTGACCAGAGAGCCCAAGGGATATGCTATCGGTGAAATCTTAAGAGTAACTGAGAAGGAATTGGCACCGGTCAGCTGCCTGGCTGAGGGCGCAGAGGAATGCGCACTCAAGAGCACCTGTAAAACCATTGGTTTTTGGGAAGGCTTGAACGATGTTATAAATGAATATATGGATTCGAAGACACTTGAAGATTTGATGTAAATTATTGATATTTCATGCAGTGACTAAAGTAAAGTTTCGAGCAGTTTTCTATATCTGATTTGATTTGGTTTATATCGAAGGACCTGAGTATTGTACTCAGGTCTTTTTTTATGGACGTATTCAAGGATATAATATCAAAGCCGGAAGAAGGAAGAAACCGAGTATTATTTTGATAATGCTACGGAATGTATTGATTGCAAAAAAACTGTATTGTTTTGTATAATATAAGGTGGAGTTAAGTATATTAACGGACAATTGAATATTAGAATTTGACATCAGATGTAAGACTTTGGAGGGCACTAAAATGGAACAGAAGCATTTCAAAAGATGTAATCAGACCTTGTTTATCGTTCACCTTATTACTGTATTTTTTGTCACTGTCGGATTGATGGCTCAGTTGGCTGCAAAGGGTGCTTCACCTGCAGCATGTATTGTCCCGAGCATTATTAATGTATTGATTGGTATAGGCGGCATTATTATGTTTATAAAGGCGCACAACAGTAATCTGTATCAGATGTATGTTGGAATAGCCTTCGGTGCATTTTATGTGTTCCTGATGATTATTGCGACAAGCAATACTGTATATCCTTATATGATTCCTATAATGATATGCCTTGTGTTTGCTATGAACAAGAAACTGACAACAATCACTTCCATCCTTTATGCAGTAGCAAATGTATATAGAGTAGTGTTCACTATTGCAACAGCTGAGGCCGTAGATGCAGTTATTGAGACTGTTATGATTGAAGCCATCATCTCAGTGACAACACTTATTGTTGTTAACAGAGGTGTAAGAATCCTCAGAGTATTTTTTGATGACTCTATTAATGAAATGAAGTCTTTGGCCGACATGGATGCTGAAAAGAGCAAGATGATGTCAGATGTAGTTGTTTCTGTTGAGGGCGACATCGAGAATTCTGCTGAATCAGTAACAGGTTTGATGCAGCTTGCACAGACCTTGGACGAATCTATGGATAATATTTCCGGTGGTATTCAGACTGTAGTGGAAGCTATTGAGGATCAGAATGAGCAGACTCAGTCAATCAAGGATGCTATGGATAAGACTCAGGATGAAGTCGATGTCATGGCTAAGCTGATGAATGAAATTGGGGATTCGATTTCTGAAGGACTTGAGGCTGTTAAGCAGCTTGAAGAAAATGTTATTACTCTGACTGATGATATGTCGAGCATGAAGTCATCTGCGGATATGCTTATTTCCAGAGCGGAGGAAGCTCGCGGTATTGTTGATGTTATTGTCAATATTTCTAATCAGACCAACCTGCTTGCTTTGAATGCTTCTATTGAGGCAGCAAGAGCCGGAGAAGTCGGAAGAGGATTTGCAGTAGTAGCTGATGAAATCAGAAATCTTTCAGAACAGACCAGAAAAGGTACTGAGGGAATTACAAGAATTCTTGGAGATCTTATTTCGGATTCTAAGACTGTCGGAGATATGGTTCATGGCACTGCAGAGCTTGCATTTGAAGAAAAAACTAAAGCTGTTGATGCCGGTAAGCGCTTTGAAGAGATTAAGGCTAAATCAGAAGGCTTGTCTGACAGTGTAGAAGTAGTTAAGAAGAGCATTGAGAATTTGAGCAAGGCTAATGACGGTATCGTTGACAGTGTATGTATGCTTTCTTCAAGCAGTGAAGAAATCTATGCAGGCATTGACGAGGCATGCTCAATCAGTAAGCAGAATCTCACTCATACAGAAGAGATTTCAGGAGCAATCAAGAATATTGCAGACAGAATGAGCGTATTGAAATAAGTTTAAGGATATAGCAAAGGACCCGAGTGGTGTACTTGGGTCCTTTTTTGCAAAAAACAGATATTGAAAAGCTATTCCACGGGGAGGGATAAGTGTGACTGAATTTAGTATTTTGGACCGCGATGCGCAGGCAAAGGATACTGTTGCTATAAGTCCGTATTACATTGATTTTAATATTGACCGTATTATGCAGGAAATCAATGCGTATTGGAAGGATGATGTATCGGCATTATATAAGTATTTTCCTTTGACTGAGGAAGGGCAGGAGTATAGAAAAGCCGTCTACAGCGATGTCTGTAAGGAGGGCATGTTTGAGCTGCTTATGGAGTTCCGCGAGGCTATGAAGCAGCGCAAAAAGATTATAGAAAACAAAAAGCTTACCCGTTCTGAACTGCAGCAAAAGGTGATGACCTTGAGTGAGATTAAGGGGTATGTTATTGCGGTAGAAAAGCTTAGCCATGCTTTAGCTGATATGAAGCCGGAATCAGAAGGTATGAAGGAGTTTATTCAGCTTCTCAATACCTGTATTAATGACGCGGGCTTTCAGGAGCTGAGTGCAAAATCAAAAGTTATTCGTGAAGCCTTGGATGCTATTCCCGTCAAGCTTGTTTACAAGGATAATTTTGTAAATGTATTTTTTGAGGAAGTGGAAGGAAGCTATGATGCTTTCCTCAAGGAATTTATTTCTGAGGACAGAGATAATCAGAAGCTTCTTAATTTCTTTGACAGAAAAAATCCCTTTGGTGATTCGATTGAAATTTCTCTTTTGGAAAACGAGATAATGAATCTCGTATGTGACAAATATCCCCAAGTATTTGGTGAATTGAATAAGTTCGTTAAAAGCAATGCAGGCTATGCAGAGGAATTTATTCTGCAGTTTGCGGAGGAGATTGTTTTTTATCTCTCTTTTTATACCTATGAGAAGGAGATGAAAAATCACGGATTGTATTTTACTTCTGCCAAGAAATCCGAAAGCAAGCGACTGGTGGCAGAGGATTTGTATGATTTGGCATTGGCCTGTCAGATGTATCGCAAGGGAGAGATGCCTGTTCCGAACGATACCAGATTGGAAGAAAATGAGAATTTCTTTGTACTCACCGGACCTAATCAGGGTGGTAAGACGACCTTTGCGAGAAGCCTTGGACAATTGATATTTTTCTCAAAGCTGGGATTACCGGTGCCGGCAAGGAGGGCAGAGGTTCCGTTTTACTCAAGAATACTTACACATTTTAGCGTGGAGGAAAGTGTAGAGACCGGTAAAGGTAAGCTGGCCGAGGAGCTGTCCAGACTGGCGCCTATGATGGAGGATAGAGAGCAGAAAAATGATTTTGTGGTAATAAACGAGCTTTTTACCACTGCTGCTAATTATGATGCATGCATAATGGGCAAGCGTGTGCTGGACCATTTTGTCGGACAAAACTGTCACGGAATATACGTAACGCATCTTCAGGATTTGAGTAAGGAGGACCCCGGAATCGTAAGTCTTCGCGCAATGATGAATGAAGAGCATAAGCAAAATTTCAAGATTGTAAGAAGTAATGACCCGGCTTTGGAATCTTCGATACTGCTGGTTGAAAAGCACAGACTGCATTATGAGCAGGTAAAATTACGACTGAAAGGAGAAGAGGTATGATTGCAGGATTATTGTATCAGGATAAAGACTGGAAGCATGTAAAAAGATATGAAGACGATAATACCATCATCGACGATCTCAACCTCAAATTCCTTTTTCGCACCTGTGCACAAACGGTAGTTTGGAAAAAAGGAAATGTAGAAAAGGTGCTCCCTCCGGACCCGTATATTGAACAGACTATGCGTCAGGTAATGATGGTCCCTCTTAGAACTGCTGAAGAGGTGACCTATCGACAGGCGGTAGTGCAGGATTTCATGAATAATCCGGAGATTGCTTTGTCGCTGTATGATATAGCAACCAAGCTTAAGACAAGCTGGGAGCTGTTGGGAAGAAGTGAGAAGACTCAGAAGGAGACTGATTCTGCCGGAGAGATGATTACCAGAGTCAGAACAATCCATCTGTTGCTGAATACACTGTGTGTAGTTAAGGATTTGTTGGAAGCAAATAAGGCTAAGTTTACCTCATTAGGTATGCAGAAGCTGATGCTTAGAATCAAAGAAGAGCTTTCTGAGGAAAAGGAGAGTCGCATCCGCAAGGTGATTGATGACTTGTCCTTTTTCGTGCTTGAGGAAGAGCGTGAAGCTAAAATGAAAAGCGGAAGAGTTTGTGTGCCTCAGATTGTGCTCGGATGCAGAATCGGTGAAGGCCTTCGCTTTGATTCGTATCAGCTGGAGGATATTCAGAGTCTTGATAAGAAATATCACAAGCCGGGCGGATTTTTGAGCAAGATGGATGACTACAAAAATAAGCTTGCACCGGATGCCATTCAGCTCAGCACCAATCCGAAGTTCCTTGAGCAGGGAGCTTACCTGGAGCGAATGATGGCCAGCTATTTGTGTGAGGGCTTAGCAGGATTTGTAGCTGAGATAGGCTCTTTTTTCGATCAGTTAAAAATGCAGAGTGCGTTTATGGTCGGAATGTATAATCTTGAGGAACATATGCGCAGATATGAGCTGCATATGTCCTTCCCGAAGGTAGGCAGGAAGCAGTGTTTTAAGTTTGAAGAATTAAAGGAACTGATCATGTGCCTGGAGCAGCACAGAATTCCGATAGGAAATACCTGTGAGATATTGAACAAGAATATGCTGGTGGTAACAGGAGCTAATCAGGGCGGTAAATCTACATTCTTGAGAAGCTTAGGTATCGCACAGATTATGTTTCAGGCCGGAATGCCGGTATTGGCGGACAGCTATGAAGCGCCTCTTTATCCCGGAATGTTTACTCATTTTACCAGACGTGAGGATAGTGAGATGAACAGCGGAAGATTGGATGAAGAGCTGAAGCGTATGAGTCAGATTATAGATTTCGTGCGTGCGAACGAGGCAGAAGCGCCCGGAACTACATTAGTGCTGTTGAATGAGTCCTTCGCAACTACGACGGAAAAGGAAGGCTCAGTCATTTCCTATGATATTTTGCAGGCAATGACGGAGATGGGAGTAAATGTGGCAACCGTGACTCATCTGCTTTCCTTTGCCAAGAGACTGTATGAGGAGAAGGAGCAGGAGAAAATCGACAAGGGCATTGAAGAAACGAATGTGGTGTTCCTCAGTGCGGAGAGACTTGATAATGGTGAGCGTACCTACAAAATGATTCCCTGCGTACCTCAGCTTACAAGCTTTGGACTTGATTTGTATGACCAGATGATACATGGCAGATGATACTGCACGATGGTAATGTGGATGAATTTAAGGCCCTCATATCGGCAATGGATACAAGGGCTGATGAACTGGGAAGAGATTATCTGATGGCATCACAATTACTTATGAGTAATAATTATCTGACTACTTCATAATCAGGTGTGGGAGGAATGTCGCTGGGAAGAATGCCTGCATCAACATCAGCGATTATTCCGTCATAGGTTTCCCAATTATTTCTGAAGAATGTGATTACTGAGAAATAATATGATGTGGGATTGTACTCGGCAATGATGATATCCTCGTTAGCCTGAGCAGCTGCAAAGGCCATATTGAAGGTAGTCTCACTATCGAAGAAATACCAGGTGCGGCTGGTTCCGGTGAGCCAGTTTACATCGCCATCTTCATAGAAACCGCCAAGTACATAATAGAGTGAAGTCTCGCCGCATACATTTGCAGAACCGGTGTACTTAAGTACCAGTGTGTCATTACGGATTGAAGTGCCGACTGCTTCTTCTTCGCTGAGACGAGCAGTAACTAAGTCTGCATACTCAAGAGGATCTCTTTCATAATCATCGCCACCGAATAATGAATCTGTGTTATCTGATGAGGTTGAATCGTCAACAGGCAATTCATACTGTGCTGAAGAACCTGCGTCGAGTGAGTCATCATCTGCATCATCCTCATACCAATCTATAGGCATTACGTCATCGGGGCAGCTGTTGTATACGATTTTGTCGGTTTTTACCTTGAGCTTGTCGTTCTTAATGGTGCAGGGAGCATAGAAAACTATATATCCTTCAGCATCGGTATTGGCAAGAACGAGGGTGTAATCGCCGTCATCAAGTCCGCTGTAATCAAATGAGTAGGTATATGGACCGTAGTTTATATTACCGTCCTCATCATAATAATTATCGGGATATGCATATACCATATCATAGTCATCAGCGTCTGCTTCATATACATATTCGCCTTCCTCACAGATACCGAGCCATGCATCAGAAGCAAGTCTTTCATCTACATCGACGATAAATGTGGCTTCACCATCTTCGGATGTAACGGTAAGGGGAAGGTCTTCATCTTCATCATCGTCATCAGAATCCTTATCCTCAGAATCCTCATCGCGGACATTGCTATTATTGTCACGCAGAGTGAGGCCGCATCCGGTGAGTGAAGCTACTACAGCAACTGTCATAAGTAAAACAAATTTTTTCTTCATAATTTTTCTCCTGTTATTCTCCGATCAGGTTTTAATCGGACGATTAGTACCACTATAATT
>JAKSRU010000011.1 GCA_024403475.1 Lachnospiraceae bacterium
ATGAGCGAGATTCTTAATGTGGAAGAACTGTTTGGCAGCAAGGTATTTACTGTCGGCAAAATGAAGGAAAGACTTCCTAAGAGCGTATTCAAGGAAGTTAAAAAGGTAATGGAAAAGGGCGGAGAGCTTTCTAAGGAATCTGCCGATGTAGTTGCTAAGGCAATGAAGGATTGGGCTGTAGAAAACGGTGCAACACATTATACTCACTGGTTCCAGCCTCTTACAGGTATCACTGCTGAGAAGCATGATGCATTTGTTACTCACCCTGATGAAGAGGGTAAGATGATTATGGAGTTCTCAGGAAAAGAGCTTATCAAGGGCGAGCCTGATGCTTCATCATTCCCTTCAGGTGGTTTGAGAGCTACCTTCGAAGCAAGAGGATATACAGTATGGGATATCACTTCTCCCGCATTCCTCAAGGAAGATGCTACCGGAGTTATCCTTTGCATTCCTACAGCATTCTGTTCATATACCGGTGAGGCTCTTGATAAGAAGACTCCTCTCCTTCGTTCAATGGAGGCTGTAAGCGAGCAGGCTCTTCGTATTGTAAGACTTTTCGGAAATACAGAGGCTACCAAGGTAGTTGCTTCAGTAGGACCTGAGCAGGAGTATTTCCTTGTTGATAGAGAAAAGTACTTAAAGAGACCTGACCTTATTTTTGCAGGTCGTACTCTTTTCGGAGCTCCCGCTCCTAAGGGACAGGAGATGGAAGACCACTACTTCGGAGCTATCCGTGAGAGAATCGGTAGCTACATGAAGGATCTTAATATTGCACTTTGGAAGCTTGGTGTTACTGCAAAGACTCAGCACAATGAGGTTGCACCTGCACAGCACGAGCTTGCTCCTATATATGAGACTGCAAATATCGCAGTTGACCACAACCAGCTTGTAATGGAGACTATGAAGAAGGTTGCAGGCCGTCACGGACTTACCTGCCTGCTTCATGAGAAGCCTTTTGCAGGTGTAAACGGTTCAGGTAAGCATGACAACTGGTCGCTTTCTACCGATAATGGTGTAAACCTTCTTGATCCCGGAAAGACTCCTAACGAGAACATTCAGTTCCTGCTTGTACTTTCATGCATCATCAAGGCAGTAGATAAGCATGCTGATCTTCTTCGTCAGAGTGCATCTGATGTAGGAAACGATCACAGACTCGGAGCTAACGAGGCACCTCCGGCAATCATCTCTGTATTCCTTGGAGAGCAGCTTGATGACGTTGTAAGACAGCTTATCGAGACAGGATCTGCAGATCACTCAATTCAGGGCTCTAAGCTTGTTACCGGTGTATCTACACTTACTGATATTGAGAAGGATGCAACTGATAGAAACAGAACATCACCTTTCGCATTTACCGGAAATAAGTTTGAGTTCCGTATGGTAGGCTCAAGCGATTCTATCGCAAGCCCTAACACTACACTTAATGCAATCGTAGCAGAGGCATTCTGCGAGGCTGCTGATATTCTTGAGAAGGCTGATAACTTCAGCCAGGCTGTACATAACCTTATTAAGACCAACCTCATCGAGCATCAGAGAGTTATCTTCAATGGTAACGGTTATTCAGATGCATGGGTTGAAGAAGCTGAGAAGCGTGGACTTCCCAACATCAAGTCTATGGTTGATGCGGCATCAGCTCTTACCACTGAGAAGAGTGTTGCTCTCTTTGAGAAGTTCAAGATCTTTACCAAGGTTGAGCTTGAGTCACGTGAGGAGATTACCTACGAGACATATTCAAAGACAATCAACATTGAGGCTCTTACAATGATTGATATGGCTAAGAAGCTTTATCTCCCTGCTATTATCGGTTACACCAAGGAACTTGCAGATACCGTTAAGGTTCTCAAGGAGGTTGGTGCAGATACTACCGTTCAGTGTGATGTTCTTGGCGCAGTATCTTCAGAGCTTGCTAAGGCAAACGCAGCTCTTAAGGCACTTGAGGCAGCTACCGCTAAGGCTGAAGGCATCGAGGATGCTAAGGCTCAGGCATATGCATTCAAGGATGAGGTTAAGACCGCTATGGATGCTCTCAGAAAGCCTGTAGATACCCTCGAGACTCTTGTAGACAAGAATGCATGGCCTGTTCCTTCATATGCAGATCTTATCTTTGAGGTATAAGGGAATAAGTCGCATAAGGTATTAATAATTACTAATTCGCAAATTAAGGCATTCCGCATTGGTTTCAGTGCGGAATGCTTTTTGCTTTATAGGAAAGTTCGTCCTCTAAAGCAAAAACGCTCCGCGAGGATCGCGCTGCGGCGGATAGGTAAATGTCGATAAATCGACCCGCCGCAGGCGGAGAATCTCGCAGGCGAGATTCTATGTTCTTAAGTTGACGCAGTTTTTAGCGGCTAGTATACTAGAGACGTTTTGATAGAGTATTGTATCGTTCATGTAATGAACTGGAGACTTAAGTATGCCGGAACAGGTAAAAAAGAATTTAGGTGCTGAGAATAAAAAATTGAATTCGCAGATTTTTATTTTTGCATTTGCGTTTATAGCTGTGTTGGTTTGCGAATTGATTTTCTGCAAAATTCCTGCCGGAGATGATCTTATATTCTCCAAAGCACTCGACAATCAGAGTATGAAGGAATTTCTTACGGGTAGATATAAATATTGGTCGTCCAGAGTAGTTATTGAAGCCGTTATGATGACAATAGAAGTGTATATGCCTAAGGCCTGGTATATTATTAATGCTCTTGTGTCGGCATTCGCTGTTACATTTTCACAGCTTTTTTTTAATAAGAATAAATCACTTCTGATAGGATGTGTTTCGCTGGCGGCATTTATTTTGTTGATTCCTGTAAGTGCGTATGGAGGAAGCGGTTGGATAAATGGCACGGCTAATTATTTATGGGTGTGGGCAGCCGGTCTTTTTACTTTTTATCCTATTATCATGCAGATTAAGGGGCAGAAAATCAAACTTGTTCCATATATTATTTCGGTAATTTTGTGTGTGTTTTCGTCCAATAATGAGCAGTTTGCAGCTTTATCATTGGGTGTGATTATATGTGCGTTTGTTTATTTTGCTATATTTGATAAAAGATTTTCAAAAGAATTACTGCCACATATTTTGATAATTATTGCATCGATGGTCTTCATTTTTCGTTCTGAAGGAAACGCAGTCAGACTGGTGCATGAAACGGGTCTGTACATGCCTGAATTTGAAGGCTTTTCGGTGGTTGATAAGCTACTGAACGGATATACAAATGTGATACATGGCTATATGAATATTCCGGGAAAACAGCTCACACTTTTATTTTTGCTGGTGATGCTGCTTGGCAGTCTCATTGCACGCAGGAAAAGCTTTGATAAAAAGGCTCTTAAGCATAGCTGGATTTTGCCGGCGATAGCCACTTTGATGTTGATAGTGCCTGCATTTATTTATGGTTTATATAAAATAGGCAGATGGCACAAAGGTCTGCGATTTTTAGGATTACTGTGGGAAAATCAATTATATACAGGTGTAGCAGACAAGGTTGCGTTGTTTTTTCAGATTATGTATGGAACGGTTATTCTCGGATTAGCTGTAGTGAGCCTTCTTATAGTTGCAAGAAGTAACAGAGAACGATTTGTTTGCGGCATTATGTTTATGGCGTCTGTTATGACTCCTGCGATTTTAGGCTTTAGCCCGACTGTAATTGTATCGGGAGAAAGAGTGTTCCTGTTTGGTAATTTGATACAAATAATTATTGCTTTTTGGTGTTTGGATATTACATTGCGGCAGAGGAAAAATTAGTTGCAAAAATATTTTAAAAAGTACTTGTCAAAATGCAAATAGTTGTGTATAGTATATCAAGTGTGACGCGGACATATACGTCAGACAGATATAAAGGGCTATAGCCAAACGGTAAGGCAGCGGATTCTGATTCCGTCATTTTCAAGGTTCGAATCCTTGTAGCCCTGCGAATGAGTCCTACGGAGTATTCCGTAGGATTTTTTTATTGCAATGTTTTTTCCTGTTCAGCAAAATAAGCAGGTTTTATTCGCACATAGAACTGTATATTTGCAGACCGGCAATATCATATAATGTATTACAGTACTGATTTTGTTGTTAATATGCAGTTTTTATGAGGGGAGTGTGTAGGGAAATGAAAATACAAAATTGCTGTATCCGCAGGAAGCTGTTTGGTGATAGCGGTAAGTGTTATAATGATTTTCGTAAGATGTGGTAGAAGTAAGAGCAGTAAATAAGAGAAGTAAATAAGGGAAGTAAATAAGAGAAGTAAATAAGAGAAGCTTTAGAAGTTATATACACCGAATTGCCGGGTGGTAGTATTTATTATTTGAAGACAGTTCAGGCAAACTGTCACGAGGTTTTGTATATGGATTATAGAGAGAATGTAAATGAAAATGCAGAAAGAAATATTTCGAGTGAGATTGTAAAGGCTGCTAAAAAGCTTTTTTCTAACATCGGCTTCAGATTGCTGATAGGAACAGTTATCGTGTATGGAGTATGTTATGGCTTACAGTACTTGCTTTTATCAATTATGTCAGCTGTAAATCCGGGATTTATCGAATTAGTAACAACAGATTATACTGCTAATCTGGTATTTTCTATGGGTATTCAGTATGCATTTGCAATGCCGCTGCTGGCTTTGGTGTTGGCTGTTAAGCTTCCGGGTAAGGCACCTGAGAAGCGTAAGATCGGTTTTGGCTGGTGGCTTGTATTTTTCATAATTTCGTATTCATTGATGTACAGCTCTAATCTGATTGGCACCGGAATTAATTCTTTGATAAGCAGTATTTCCGGAAACACCATCAGCACATATGCGGTTCAGACAATGATACAGAATGCCAATATATGGGTGGTAACAATCTGCACCGTTATCTTTGCTCCTCTCGTTGAGGAATTGATATTCAGAAAAATTCTTATCGACCGCTGCGGTAGATATGGAGAAGCTGCATCAGCACTTCTGAGTGGCCTGGCATTTGGCTTGTTCCATGGTAATCTCACACAGGGTATTTACGCATTTTGCCTTGGATATTTCCTTGCTTTGGTTTACAGCAAGACCGGTAAGATACAGGCTACAATTGGAATTCATATGGTTGTCAACTTTATGGGCTCATTTATCCCGATGACTCTTCTTAAGTTCATCGACCTTGATGCGCTTGATGCTCTGGACCCCAACAATACTGAGTCTGTTATTGAATTCATGTCGACCTACGGTATCGGATTTATGATTCTTAGCCTTTACGGCATGCTTATTATGGCACTGGTTATAGCAGGAATTGTTTTGCTGATAGTAAACAGAAGAAAGTTTATGCCGCAGCCCGGAGAAGTAAGACTTCCCAGACATTCTACATTTAAGACTGTTGTCGGCAATCCGGGAATGCTTGTTTTCATTATTGCATCCATCGGATATATAGTTTATACATTTATTGAAGGATTGCGAGTATAAAGATATTTGCTGTTAATGAAATGGGGATTGCTATGTATAGCTATGATACACGTGTGAGCTTTAGTAAGGTAGATGCGGAGGAAAATCTTACAATCAATGCGGTGATTGATTATTTTCAGGATGCGTCAACCTTCCACTCAGAGGATATAGGACTCGGATATTCATATCTTAAGCCAAGGAACCTGATTTGGGTATTGAATACCTGGCAGGTCGATATAATTCGTATGCCTAAATATCTTGAGAGGATAAAGGTGTGCACGATTCCGTATAAATTCAGAGGCTTTTTGGGATATAGAAATTTTTATATCGAAAATGAAGCGGGTGAAATACTGGTTAAGGCAAATTCAATGTGGACACTTTTGGACGTTAATACCATTAAGCCCGTAAAGCCGGAGACAGAAATGCTGGAGGGCTATGGAGAAGCCGAACCGATAGATATGGAATATATAAACGGTAAAATCAGACTTCCCGAGGAGGTTATCGAGCACAAGCCGGTAGTCGTGGAACGACATTTCCTGGATCCGAATCATCATATGAATAACGGGCAGTATATTAATCTTGCCGGCTATTGCATACCGAGCGATTTGAAGATTAAAAGACTAAGAGCCGAGTACAGAAACCAGGCATTTTTAGGAGATACCATTTATCCTGTCAGCGGGGAGAATGAGCCGGGCAGATATACGGTATCGCTGAATGATGAAAACGGTAAGCCATATTCGGTAATTGAATTTACAACAGAAATTAATTAAGGACCTTTAGCACATAAAGGAGAAAAGAGGACGGAAAAACATGTTCAGATTAGGCGAATTTCAGAAATTAATCGTAGTTAAGCAGGTTGAGTTTGGTGTATATCTTGCTGAAACTATAGGAAATGAGAAGGATAAGGAAAAGGTCCTTCTCCCGGGAAAACAAGTTCCGGATAATACACAGGTGGGCGATGAACTGGAGGTATTCCTTTACAAGGATTCCGAGGACAGACTCATAGCGACAACCAGAACACCCTTGCTTAAGATGGGAGAGACCGCGAGACTTAAGGTGTCCCAGCTCACAAAGGTTGGTGCATTCCTTGAGTGGGGATTGGATAAAGATTTGTTTCTTCCCTTCAAACAGCAGACCTTCAAGGTAAAGGCCGGTGATGTGGTGTTGGTATCGTTATATATTGATAAGAGCAGCAGACTCTGTGCGACTATGAATGTCTATGAGGCTCTTAAGAATGACAGTACCTATAAAAAGGACAGTACTGTAAGCGGCGTGGTATATCAAATCAGCGATAATTTCGGTGCTTTTGTTGCAGTTGACGATATTTATTCCGCACTTATACCCAAGAAGGCTTTGTTCGGTGCAGCAAATAAGATTAAGGTGGGAGAAACAATAACCGCCAGAGTTGCCAATGTAATGAAGGATGGACGTCTGGAGTTGGCTATTCGTGATAAGGGCTACATTCAGAGAAAGGAAGATTCTGAAATCCTTGTCGCTCTTCTTGAGAAGAATAAAGGCGTGCTCCCGTTCAATGATAAGGCATCTCCGGAGCTTATTCTCGAGCATACCGGTATGAGTAAGGCACAGTTTAAGAGAGCAGTAGGCAATCTTCTCAAGAACGGTACAATTAACATTGAACCCGATAGTATTGTTCTTCGCGAAGATTAAAAGTAATTCCTTGATAATATTTTAGTTAAGTGGTATAGTGTTTATACCAAGAAAGAAGATTGGGGGTAAATAATATGGATTTTTCAATTACACAGCTTTCACCTTCAATAAATCAGGCAAATTTGGCTACCGATTTCGGCGTGGCAATGCTTGCTAAGACTATGAACAATAATGAGAAACTCGGTCAGAATCTTGCCAATATGATTGATTCTGCAGCTATGGAGCGCAGCGTTAATCCTTCTGTTGGCAGTAACTTTGATTTGCGCGTATAATGCGAAATATCAAAATATTGAGGTTTGTGTATATAAGTCGGCTATATATGCCGACTTATATTTTTTTTAAGTTTTTTTAGCCGAGTATGATATGGTATTATTGATAAATTTATTTCGTTAAATACATGTATTTTCAAACATAATTGCTAAACAGTCCAAAAAAATACCCCTTAAAAGGTTGATTTTTTGGTAAAATTTTAGTAAAGTTTATATTAGTATTGAATTTTGTAAGTGAAAATCATGTATACGTGGTGGATTTCTCGGAGGAATTTATGATTTCAAATCAGATTTTGCAAAATACACTTGACGGACTCAGACAGATTTCAGGCGTTGAACTCAGCGTTATGGATTCGGAAGGAAAAATAGCGGCTTCGACAGCAGATCTTTCTTCCTGCAGTGCTACCGCTGCAGAGTTTGCTGCATCAGCTGCCGATTCACAGGAGACAGCAGGTCATCAGTACTTTAAGATATATGACGATCAGACTCTTGAATATGTATTGGTGGTAGCCGGCACAGGTGAGGAACTCTATGTAATCGGACGTATGGTTGCATTCCAGATTCAGAGCCTGCTTGTGGCATATAAGGAGCGTTTTGATAAGGATAATTACATCAAGAATCTCTTGCTGGACAATCTCCTTCTTATCGATATTTACAGCCGCTCTAAGAAGCTTCACATTCAGACTGAGGTACCCAGAGTCGTTATGGTGGTTGAGACTACCAAGGGCAAGGATAATAATCTTCTTGAAATCGCTAAGAATTACTTCAATAACGGTAAAGACTTTGTTACCGCTGTAGACGAGAAGAATGTAATAATTGTTAAGGAGCTTTCAGCTATGGATGCTTCCAAGGAAATTGACAAGACTATCAAGAGCCTTGTTACATTCCTTCACAAGGAAGGCATCCGCGGACTTCGTATTGCTTACGGTACTGTAGTTCCTGAGATTAAGGAGGTAAGCCGTTCATACAAGGAAGCTCGTATGGCTGCAGATGTAGGAAGAATTTTCTTCGAGGACAGAGAAATTGTTGCTTACAATCAGCTCGGTATAGGAAGACTTATTTACCAGCTTCCCATTCCTCTTTGCAAGATGTATATTAAGGAAATCTTCGGCAACAAGTCGCCTGATGACTTTGACGAGGAAACACTTACCACCATTCAGAAGTTCTTTGAGAACAATCTTAATGTATCAGAGACTTCAAGACAGCTTTTCATTCACAGAAATACTTTGGTCTACAGACTTGATAAGCTCCAGAAGAGTACCGGTCTTGACCTTAGAGCCTTTGAGGATGCTATTACCTTTAAGATTGCTCTTATGGTTGTAAAGTACATGAAGTGCATTGAGACCAATGATTATTAAGTTATAGGCATGATGCCAAATAAAAGATTTAGAGGTTCGTATGGCTTTAAATGATAAAAATGCCCAAAAGAGGGAAGAGTTTATAGATGAGCATGGGCTTATTTTCCTTGATAATGTCAGCATGAAGTATCCCGAACAGGGTGCTCCTGCAGTGGATAATATTTCCCTCAGAATTGACAAGGGTGAATTCGTATTTATTACCGGAGACAGCGGTTCCGGTAAATCGACTATGATCAAATTGCTTCTTCGTGAGCTTGTTGCTACGAGCGGAACAGTTTATGTTAACGGTTACAATACCAAAAAGCTTCGTCATAGCCAGATTCCAAAGTTTAGAAGAAGCCTTGGCGTTGTATTTCAGGATTTCAGACTTTTACGTGATAGAAATGTTTATGAGAATGTTGCCTTCGCACAGCGTATTATCGAGGTTCCTTCCAGTCAGATGAGAAGGAATGTGCCCAATATTCTTTCAATGGTAGGACTTGCAGGAAAGTACAAGTCAGATGTTAAGAAGCTGTCAGGCGGTGAGCAGCAGAGAGTTGCCCTTGCAAGAGCACTCATCAATAAGCCGTCTATTTTGCTTGCAGATGAGCCGACCGGTAACCTTGATCCCAACAATTCTTGGGAAATCATGAATCTCATTGAGGAGATTAATGAGCAGGGAACTACCGTCGTAGTCGTTACACACAGCCCTGAAATTGTAAATGCAATGAGAAAGCGCGTAATCACTATGCGCAAGGGTATTATTGTGAGTGACGAGGAAGAAGGACTTTACATCAATGAAGATTAGTACATTTTTTTATACTCTGTGGCAGGGTGTACGAAGCCTGTTTAGAAACGGCTGGTATTCACTTGCTTCGGTAGCGACTATTTCAGCATGCTTGTTCCTGTTTGGAGCATTTTTTGCTGTTGTTTATAATGTTCAGAATATTCTCTATACTGCCGAGGAGGCAGTTTCTGTAACTGTTTTTTTCAATGAGGATGTTGCTGATACCAGAATTGAAGAGATCGGTCAGCAGATAAGTGCACGCGTGGAGGTTTCAAGTATTACCTTCCATGACGATGATTCTATTTGGGCTGAATTCGGACCTTCATATTTTGGTGAAGACTATGCGGATGGTTTCCCGGAAAATCCCCTTGCAGGTGAGAACAATTTTGAGGTTTTCCTCAGCGATGTTTCTATGCAGGATTCGCTGGTTACCTGGCTTAACTCTCTTCCTGAGGTTAGAAAGGTTAACTATTCTGAGGTTACCGCCAATACACTTACGGGTATGAACAAGCTGATTGCATATGTTTCGATTGCAATCATTGCTATTCTGCTTGCGGTAAGTATTTTCCTTATCAGTAACACGGTTCGCGTAGGTATTTCAGTTCGTTCTGAGGAAATCAGTATTATGAAGTATGTTGGTGCTACCGACTTCTTTGTAAGAGCGCCCTTCGTACTTGAGGGTATGCTTATAGGTCTGCTCGGCGCAGTAGTACCGCTTGTACTGATTTATGAGATTTACGGATATGTTCTCGGCTATATAGCCAACAGATTTGCAACACTTAGCAGTATGTTGAATTTTGTATCCGTGGATAATGTATTCCATTATCTTGCTCCTGCCTGCCTTATTGTAGGTGTAGGAATAGGATTTATCGGAAGCGCTGCTACCGTACATAAGCATTTGAGAGTGTGAGATATGAATAGATTTAAAGAAATATTTTCTACACACAGCGGAAAGAGGACCGTAAAACTACTGGCCGGATTTGCAGTAGCTATGGCCCTTTTGTACGTTGTGCCGGTTGTTGTTTCGTATGCGAAAAACAACAGTTATCTTGATAATATTACCTCCGATTCAATCAAAAAGAAGGAGGAGGAGATTGCCAAGGCTAAGCAGGAAAAGGCAGAAATTCAAAATAAGAAGCATGATATCGAATCCATCAAAAACGAGCTTGAACAGCAGAAGGATGACCTTGCTGCATACATAACAGAGCTTGATGCCAAGATGGCTGAATTGCAGTATAACATCGAGGATATCAGTGACCAGATTTATTTAAAGGAAGCAGACATTGCGGCGACCGAAATAGAACTGGAATCTGCCAGAGCCGATGAAGAAGAAAGATATCAGGCTATGATAGTCCGTATGAGACTGATGTATGAGAGAGATGATTCAAGTGTCCTTTCCAGTCTCCTCGGAGCAACAAGCCTTAGAGATTTGCTCAACAGAATGGACTATATTGAGGCAATTGTTTCTTATGACAGACAGGCATGGGAGGAACTCAAGGCTGCACGCCAGTATGTTGAACTCTGCGAGGAAGAGCTTGAGCTTGAAAAAGAATTGCTGGACGAATCACTGGCAGCAATCGAAGAGGAGGAAGCTAATATGGAACTCCTTCTTGAAGAAAAGGCCGCTCAGCTTGAGGCTTACAATCAGAGCATAGCAGAATCGCAGGCTGAGATTGACAAGTATAATTCACAGATTAACTCTGAGGATGCTGAAATTGCTTTGCTTGAGCAGGCGATTTTAACCGAAAAACAGCAGATATATGCACAGCAGAATCTGCAGACCTTGTATGACGGAGGATCTTTTGTATTCCCGATAGCATCATACAGATATATTTCCAGTAAGTACGGATACAGAACTCATCCGATTACCGGTCAGCAAAATAAATTCCACAGCGGAGTTGACCTTGCTGCAGATTACGGAACAGCAATTTATGCGGCTTACAGTGGTATTGTTGCAAGTGCAGGATACAACTCTTCAATGGGTAATTATGTAATGATAAACCACGGCGGCGGATTATATACTATTTACATGCATGCTTCTTCATTGTGTGTAAGCGAAGGTGATGCGGTTGCTACGGGACAGACTATTGCGAAGGTTGGAAGTACCGGAGCATCAACAGGTAATCATCTGCATTTTACGGTTCGTAAGGATGGTAATTATGTCGATCCTAACGATTATGTATATTTTTATGCAAGATAGTACAGAGGTTTTATAAATGGACAGCAATAATTTCGATGCTGAAGAACAGAAAAAGTCACTTGATGAGGCTGCTTCGGTGCAGGATGATCAGGATTTATATCAGGAGCCGGTAAATATGGAAAATGTAAAGCTTCCTGATGATTCATATAAAAATCTCAACAAGCAGTTTATCACAGGAGCATTTGTCGGTTTTGCCACTACTATGGTAGTAACGCTAGTGTCTGTAATACTAATCGGATACTTCGGAGGCTTTAGAATCCAAAAGATTAATACGCCTTCGACCGTGACAACAAACAGTACGGCGCTGAAGGATAATGTTCTGGATGAGGCTACTATAGAAAAAGTTAATGCAGTGCTTACCGTTTTTGATATGTCTTCTATTTTGGAGCTCAATAAAGAGGATATACAAAGAGCAATCATTGACGGTGTCATAAAGGGAAGCGGAGATAAGTACGCTCAGTATTACAATGAAAAAGAAATCACTGATCTTATGGGAGATTACGGCGGAAGCTTTTACGGAATAGGAGCTTCACTGTCGTTAAATTCATTCGGTTATGCGGAGGTACAAAGCGTATATTCCAATTCACCGGCGGAGCGCGGCGGAGTTCGTGATGGAGATATTATTACCGAGGTTGACGGTAAAGACGTTTACGGAATGACGCTTGATGAGATTGTAGCTCTTGTACGCGGACCTGAAGGGACAGATGTTGTTATCACCGTAGCAAGAGAAGGTGAGAAGGACTATCTCAATCTCGTTTTGACCAGAGCAAAGATTGAGGTTGTGGTTGTTGAATATGAGATGAAGGAAGATAATATCGGTTACATCCACATTGAGCAGTGGTACGAAACAACTTCCGCACAGTTTGCAGAAGCGATGTCTGAACTGAGAAGTCAGGGTATGGAGGGGCTTGTTATTGACCTCAGAAGTAATACCGGAGGATTGCTTACAGCAGTGGTTGATGTTGCAAGACAGATGCTTCCTGAGGGCATTGTTGTATACACAGAGAATAAGAATGGTCGTCATGCGACTTATGAATGCGACGGAACGCAGGAAATAGATATTCCGGTAGTTATTCTTACAAACGGATATACTGCCAGTGCTTCCGAAATTTTGACAGCAGCAATGAAGGACCATAATAAAGCAGTTTCGATTGGAACCAAGACCTATGGAAAGGGTGTAGTACAGTCGTTTTTCGATTTTACTGACGGTACGGCAATGAAGCTGACAACCGAACAGTACTTCACCCCTAACGGAACAGCTATTGATGGCATTGGAATTGAACCTGATATTTTAGTGGAATTTGACAGTGAAGCTTATTATGACAGTGAGAATCCTGTTGATAATCAGCTTGAAGCAGCTATGGACTACTTAAAGAAATAGTATTAGTGCTATATACCGGTGCTTATAATATTAGTGCCATAGAGAATAGGCTGTTATTAGGAACATAATTGTTAATCGGTTTGGCTCAATAGGGGGGAGGACCTGTATGAACAAAAAAATTGCATTTATCGGGAGCATTATTATTGCGGCAGTATTAATGACCGGATGTTGCCTTAAGCACGACTGGGAAGAGGCTACCTGTAAGGATCCGATGACTTGTGCAAAGTGCGGCAAGACGGAAGGAAGCTCACTTGACCATGAGTGGAAAGCTGCAACCTGTACCGATCCTAAAACCTGTGAATTATGCGGAAAGACCAAGGGTGAGGCTTTAGGCCATGATTTTTCTCAACCTACCTGTACCGAACCTATGATATGCGCAACCTGCGGTGCTACCGAGGGCATAGCAACAGGACATGTGTGGGGATATGCTACTTGTGTAGACGAGAGATATTGCCTTATTTGTGATGAGACCGACGGTGTATTCGGCGACCATGTGTGGGCGGAAGCTACATGCTTTATGCCTAAATCCTGCTGGCTGTGTGATACCAGTGAGGGTGAACGTTTACATCATACTTGGACAGGAACCGAAAACTTTGTATATTGCAGTCAATGCGCCGGAGACCTTCCTGACAATTCATTCGAAGATGGTGAAGCTATGTGGTATGGAGTGGGCATTACTGTTCCTTCTGATTTTGAACTCTCTGACATAGCGACTGAGGTGAATGGTGTGTTTGAGGGAGAAGGCTTAATGTATACAGTCGCCCCTCATTGGAATACCGGTTTAACCGAGGATGAGATTATTGATTACTACAGTGAATCACTTGCTGGCGCAAAATATGATATCAAGGAAGAAGGTTATTATACCAATACTGACGGAACAGAGTTCTACAGATACAAGATTGAATATGACAGTTTAGTACTGGGATATTCAACTCTCTATATTGCAGATAATGTTTTTGTGTATATGGAATGCTTTGCCGTTGATTGGGATGATGCAGACGACCTTTATGAAGAGGTTATCGATTCTTTCTATATAGCATATTAAGGTGATTACTAAAAAAACTTTGCGTATATATCTTCAACGGTGTATACTATTTCTTCGATATTATTGATAAATGTTGCATAAACGTTTGCAATTGTGGAAAGGGAAGATATGAAAAAGAAGATTACAATTATTGTCAGCGTAATGTTGGCGGCAATGGTTATGACCGGATGCTGCTTAAAGCATGAATGGGAAGAGGCTACCTGTAAGGACCCTAAGACCTGCGTAAAGTGTGGTAAGACTGAGGGCGAGTCACTTGACCATGAGTGGGAAGATGCAACCTGCACCGAGCCTAAGACCTGTGAGCTTTGCGGCAAGCAGAAGGGAAATGCACTCGGACATGAGTGGGTTGAAGCAACCTGTACCGAGCCTAAGACCTGTTCAGTATGTGGTGAAACTGAAGGTGAGGCAAACGGACATGAATGGGGTTATGCTTCTTGTCTTGATAACAGATATTGCTATATCTGTAATGAGACTGACGGACAAAAGGGTGAGCACGATTGGATGAGCGCTACCTGCTATTCTCCTGAGTACTGCTGGTACTGCGATGAGACCAGAGGTGAGAGACTTCCTCATAACTGGGTTGGCCAGGAGGGATATCTCTACTGCGACAACTGCTACGACGATATGCCTGATAACTATTTTGATGATGGTGATTTTATGTGGGTTGGTGTATGTGCTACACTTCCTTCAACCTACGAGCTCCAGGATTCATCTACAGATCTCAAGGCTACATTGTTTGATGATTCAACCTATTTTTACATTGTTCCTCATTGGAATTCAGGCTACTCTGAAGATGCAATCCTTGAATTCTATACTGAGGATATATATGATGCTTATGATGTATTAGGCGAAGATGAATACTATACTTCTGACGGAGCAAAGATTACAAGATTTGAGGTTACCTATAATACTCTCAGAGGCTATTGCTCAATTTACTATATGGATAATGTATTTATGTATATAGAGACCTTTGCAAAGGATTTCGTAAGTGATGCAGAGCTTGAAGAAATCTATGGCGACATTATGGATTCAATTTATATCTATTACTAATTGATATCATGAAGAAGATTTACAGACCACTGTGATAAAACACGGTGGTCTGTTTTTATGTAATAAGTCTGCATGCTTTGTCATATAGCCCTGTAATGATATACATATAGCGAACAAATGTTCTAAAATATATGGACTTAATAATTGATATATGGTATTCTGATAAATAGTGTTGTTGCATTTTTTACTCAGTACGAGGAAATAAAAATGGAGTTTAAATTACATTCACCATACCAGCCGACGGGAGACCAGCCGAAGGCAATTAGCGACTTAGTTAAGGGATTTGAAGAGGGAAATCAGTTCCAGACTCTCCTTGGTGTCACCGGTTCAGGAAAGACATTTACAATGGCTAATGTCATTGCGGCATTAAATAAACCTACGATAATTATCTCACATAACAAAACTCTTGCAGGACAGCTTTATGGCGAGATGAAGGAATTCTTTCCGGAGAACGCAGTTGAGTATTTTGTATCCTATTATGACTATTATCAGCCGGAGGCTTATGTGCCGCAGTCTGATACATATATTGCCAAGGATTCATCTATAAATGATGAGATAGAAAAGCTGAGATTATCAGCTACGGCATCACTTGCAGAGAGAAGGGATGTTGTTGTTGTGGCTTCGGTATCATGCATATATGGATTGGGAAGTCCTGACGAATATAAAGGTATGATTTTGTCGCTTCGTCCCGGAATGGAGCTTGGACGCGATGAGGTTATCAGAAACTTTATAGATATGCAGTATGAACGCAATGATTTGGAAAAGAAACCCGGAGTGTTTACCGTTCACGGTGATACCATGGAGTTCTATCCTGCGCAGGGTGGAGACTATCTTATTCGTATCGAATGGTTTGGCGACGAGATTGACAGGATAAGTGAGGTCGAGCCTTTAAACGGAAAAGTGAAGGCAACTCTTGAACACATTGCTGTATTCCCTGCTTCGCATTATGTAATTGCACCGGATCATATCAAGACAGCCTGCGATGCTATCGAGGCAGAGCTTGAAGAACGCATTAAATATTTTAAGGGTGAAGACCGTCTTATTGAGGCTCAACGTATTTCGGAAAGAACTAACTTTGACGTTGAGATGCTGAGAGAGACCGGATTTTGCTCCGGTATAGAGAATTATTCCAGACATATGAGCGGTGCAAAACCCGGAGAACCTCCGATGACATTATTGGATTTCTTTCCGGATGATTTTTTGATTATCGTTGATGAGTCCCATATTACAATTCCACAGATTAGAGGAATGTATGCAGGTGACAGATCGCGTAAGCTCACTTTGGTGGATTACGGCTTCAGACTTCCCAGTGCACTGGATAACAGACCTCTTAATTTTGACGAGTTTGAGGACCATATAGGACAAATGCTCTTTGTGTCTGCGACTCCGTCTGTATATGAAGAGGAGCATGAACTGCTTCGTACCGAGCAGGTTATCAGACCTACAGGTCTTCTTGACCCGGAGGTGGAGGTTCGCCCCGTAGAGGGTCAGATTGACGATCTTTTGGGTGAAATCCGCAAAGAAACCAATAATAAGCACAAGGTTTTAATCACCACTCTTACCAAACGTATGGCAGAGGACCTTACAGCATACCTCAGAGAGGCCGGAGTAAGGGTGAAATATATGCATTCGGATATTGATGCGCTTGAACGAACCAAGATTATCCGTGATATGAGACTTGATGTCTTTGATGTATTGGTCGGAATAAATCTCCTCAGAGAAGGATTGGATATTCCGGAGATTACGCTCGTGGCTATACTGGATGCGGATAAGGAAGGCTTCCTCAGAAGTGAGACTTCGCTGGTACAGACAATAGGACGTGCAGCACGAAACTCTGAAGGTCGCGTAATTATGTATGCGGATATTATGACCGATTCCATGAAGAAGGCTATAGGCGAGACTAACAGACGCCGAGAGATTCAGCAAGCATATAATGAAGCACACGGAATCACTCCTACTACAATTAAAAAGTCTATACGTGATCTTATCAGTATTTCCAAGGAGATTGCCAAGGAAGAGGTGGCTTGGGAGAAGGATCCCGAATCAATGAGTCAGGCAGAGTTGAAGAAGCTTATCGAAAAGACTGAAAAACAGATGAAAAAAGCTTCTGCTGAGCTCGACTTCGAGACTGCGGCCGAACTCCGTGACAAGATGCTTGAACTTAGAACAAAGCTTAAGGATTAGTGGTGCTTCGAAGCTCTATAGGATATTCCACACACTTGAATATTATTGACATTTTGTGTAGAATAAACTCTGTGTGCAATAGCATACAATCTACTATGATGTGAGGTTTTAATATGTCTAATTATTTTATTGATATGCTTTCTGAAGAAGAGCAGAAGTTGATTTATTATGTACCGACTTTCCCTGAGTTCCTTAAAAAAGTTGAGAGGGATTTCGCAGATATGCCTGCGACCGGTGATGGTAAGATTACATATACATTTAAGGAACTGGTAAGTCGTGTTGCAAAGCGCAGAGCTGTGCTTGCAGCTAATGGTGTTAAGCCCGGAGATAAGGTCGGAGTTCTTGCTCGCAACGATCTTGATGCAATGGAATGGTTTCTTGCAGTGCCCTCTTACGGAGCAATACTTACGATGCTTCCCGTTCAGCTTGGGCAGGAGCAGGTTACCGGAATTTCAATGAAGTTCGGCTTCAGCCTTATTGTTGCAGCTGATGAGTTTAAAGAGCTTACTTCACAGGTTAAATGTACAGTGGTATCATCTACCACTATTTCAGATACGGAAGAGGCGTATGGAGAGGTTAAAAAGGAATCTGTAGCAGCCATTTATTTTACAGGAGGAACTACAGGAGCACCCAAGGGAGCTATCCTTACTCACGGTGCACTTATGAGAGGAGCGCTTAACGGCTGCTACCATCCTCACGGCGCCATCGGACAAAGATGCATGGTTATCCTTCCTATGTCACATATTTTCGGTTCGGTAATGGGATTCCTTTCTGTACTTTATTCAGGTTCACTTGCATTTGCTATCACTGATATGAGAGCTGCTGTAGGACAGATTCCCGTGCTCAGACCTACATATCTTGTGCTGGTTCCCGGACTTGTAGAGATTATTCTTTCAATCGCCAAGATGAAGGGTAAGGCCTTCCTCGGTGATCTTAAGAGTATGAATGTAGGTGCAGCACCTGTTCCGCCCAGGCTTATTAAATATGCGGCAGAGTTTGGTATCGATCTTTATCCCGGATATGGTCTTACCGAGGGAGCTAATCTTACTTCTGCGAATATTAATATTGCTGAAAAGCCTGATTCAATGGGTATGATCTATCCTGAGCAGGAGTATAAGGTTGTTGACGGTGAGCTTTGGATTAAGGGCGATAATGTTATGCTCGGATATGCCGGCAATCCCGAAGAGACTGCCAAGGTTTTGGAGGACGGTTGGCTTAAGACCGGCGACCTTGTAAGATTCGATGAAGAGGGATTCATTTATATTACAGGTCGTATCAAGAATTTGATTATTCTTTCTAACGGTGAGAATGTATCTCCTGAGGAGATAGAGGATGCTTTCTGCAAGAATGATATGGTTAAGGATTGTCTTGCAAGAGAGATGGAGGTAAACGGTGCCACTGTTATAGGTATTGAAATCCTTCCTTTTGAGCCTGCAATTGCGGGTATGTCACCTGAGGATGTTCAGAAGGCTATGGAAAAGATTGCAGATGAAGTGAATGCAAGTCTTCCTGCTTTTAAGCGCGTATCGAAGGTTATTGTACGTACAGAGGATTTCCCTCGCACAGGATCGATGAAAATAGCGAGAAATCTTGTTAAGTAATTGTCTTACAAATCTGCAGAAATGTATGAGGATATATAATGAGTTCTAAGACAGGATTGATTCTCGAGGGCGGAGCTATCAGAGGAATCTTTACAGCCGGCGTCCTTGATAGTCTGATGGAACATAATATAGAATTCCCGTATGTATCAGGTGTATCGGTCGGGGTGAGCAATGCGTCAGGTTTTGTGTCACATCAGATAGGACGCTCGAAAAAGGTTCTCACCCATGAGGGAACCAGAAGCTTTTATGGTCTCCCGAGTATTATCAGAACCGGTAAGGTGGTTGATCTTCAGGAGTGTATTACTAATTATGCTATGAAAAACTTCCCTTATGATTTTGAGGCATATCACAATTGTGACACTCTTTGGGAAGTGGTAGTAGTTAATTGCGAGAACGGTGAAGCTGAGTATGTGAGTGAATTCAGTGATGATATGGAGTGTTTGGATTTTTGCCAGGCCTCTTGTTCGTTGCCGTTTATTTGTCCGCCTAAAAAGTTGCGCGGAAAGAGTTATATGGATGGAAGCCTTGCAGATTCATTACCTGTACAGCGAGCTTTGGATTCAGGTTGTGATAAGGTGGTTATTATTCTCACAAAGGCAGAAATTCATCATGCGACGGATTACCGTAAGTTTAAACTGCTCGTAGATATGTTTTATAAGAAAAAGTATCCTAAACTTGCCGAGACTATTTTAGGACGCAAGGAGGAGTACACCCGACAGATGGAGCTTATTGAGAGACTTGAAAGAGAAGGTCGAGCACTTATCATTAAGCCTGAGTCAACTATGGTCGGACATTTTGAAACCAATAAGAAAAAGCTTGAGAATTGCTATCAGTATGCCCGTAAGCTTATGGACGGCAAGATAGATGAACTGCGGGCTTTTATGGCGGAATAACTTATATCGGCATAGCCTGGAGGCATGCCGATAGTTTTTTACAGGAAAAGGGGAAAATATATGGCTAACACACCGGCAGATAACGAGAAAGAATTTAGAGACTGGCTCCGTAAGCAGGTACACGAAGACGGTATGAGAATATACTCAGATAATGAGATTTCTGCATATTGCTATTCACTTAGAAAATCATGCTCCAATATACCTTACATGCCGCTCAGCAATCTGTTCTTTATTGCAGATTACTCTAACTTCGAAGAGAAGACAGAGATGATAAAGAAATTCCCTGAGTTCGAGCAGCTTGACATGGAAGGACACGGCACCATTTCTGCTGCGTTTGAGCTTTATCTCTATTTCCTTGAGTATGGTGGACATTCAGTGGCACCTGATGTTCATGCTCAGTTTTATCTGTCTCGTAAGGCAGAGCCTAAAAAGGAAGTAAAACAGACCAGTATGGAAGAATACCATTTCCAGGAAGTGGTCATGAAACCGGTTCAGAAGGTATTTTATGGTGCACCCGGTACAGGTAAATCTCACAGAGTAGACCAGATGCTAAAGCAGGAATTTCCTGATGATGCAACCATGCGTACTCATATCAAGAGAGTAATATTTCATCCCGCGTATACTTATGGCGAATTTGTCGGATGCATTAAGCCCTTGGTTTCGCCGGACAGACCGTTGGACTATGCATTTGTTCCCGGTCCTTTTACTGAACTCTTGAAATCGGCCTTCCTCTATCCGCAGGAAAGATTTTTCCTGATTATCGAAGAAATTAACCGTGGTAATGCACCTTCCATTTTTGGAGACGTATTCCAGCTCTTGGACCGCGGACCTGCAGGTAAGTCTTCGTACACTATCGTTAACAGAGATATAGGAAATTACTTCTCAAGAGACCCTTGGATGAAGAATATTTTCTTTGACGGAAGAATTTGGATTCCCTCTAATTTTAATATTGTGGCAACCATGAATACAGCCGACGATAATATTTTCGTTATGGATAGTGCGTTCAAGAGACGTTTTGAGATGGAGTATGTACAGATTGACTACAATATTCTGCCTGATTCAATGAGACAGGAGAGAAGTCTTTTCCACGGACGCAGACCGCTCAGAGAAGTATTCGCAGATCCCAATACCATCAGCGGTTCGTATGCAGCCAAGCTTGATGCACGTGGTATGCTTCACAGAAATTGGCCGACCTTTTCTACCTTGGTTAACCATGCCATTGATGCAGAAAACCTTGAAGCAAAGCGCGAGGGAAGACAGTCTGACAAGCTGATAGCGGAGAATAAGAAGCTCGGTCCCTACTTTATCAGAGAGCATGAGCTTGAGGATAGAGCAGTGTTTATGAATAAGGTTATCTTCTACCTTAAGCAGGACGTATTCCCTAATTCATTCAGATACTTTACAGATTCCTTTGAGGATATTTTTGAAAAATATATCAACCCTGAAGCAGATTTATTTGAATTGCTTGCTGATGCACCTATTATGCGAGGAAGACCCGGAATGCAAGGAATGCCCAACATGGGTATGGCAATGGGACAGCCTCATGCAGCTGCACCCAATATGGGCCCCCGCCCGCAGATTCAGCCTCAACAGCAGCAGGTTAATATGAATCAGGCGCACGGGATTGGCAATATGAATGCACAGCAGCAGGTTCAGCAGCAACAGATGCAGCAAAATCCTCAGAGCCAGATGCAGAATAACGGCGTAAGATAAAATGGAAACAAAAAATGTAAAAATGCTCCCTAAGAATAAGATTGTTGTAAGAGGAGCGAAAGAGAATAACTTAAAAAATATTGAGGTTGAAATTCCCAGAGATGCGTTGGTTGTAATGACCGGTGTATCCGGAAGCGGTAAATCCTCATTGGCCTTTGATACTATTTATGCTGAAGGACAGAGAAGATATATGGAATCACTGTCTTCATATGCAAGACAGTTCCTCGGACAGATGGAGAAGCCCAATGTAGAGTATATTTCCGGATTGTCTCCGGCAATTTCAATAGATCAGAAGTCGACTAACCGTAACCCGAGATCTACAGTCGGTACCGTTACAGAAATTTATGACTATTTCAGACTGCTTTATGCCAGAATAGGTATTCCTCATTGCCCCGAATGCGGAAGAGCAATAGAAAAGCAGACTGTAGATCAGATAGTAGACCAGATTTGTGCTTTGCCCGAAGGTACCAAGTTTCAGGTACTTGCACCTGTTGTAAGAGGGAGAAAGGGTCAGCACGAGAAGGTTATAGAAAAGGCGCGCCGCGGCGGATATGCGCGAGCTCGAATCGATGGAATTCAGTATGATTTGACTGAAGATATTTCGCTTGAGAAGAACAACAAGCACAATATTGAGATTATAATCGATCGTTTGGTGGTTAAGGCTGGTATTGAGAGCCGTCTTACCGATTCAATAGAGAATGCACTTAATATTGCAGAAGGGCTTTTGTACATTGATGTCATAGGCGCAGATATGATGACCTTTAGTACCAGCTATGCCTGCCCTGATTGCGGAGTAAGTATTCCGGAAGTGGAACCCAGAAGCTTCTCCTTCAATAATCCTTTTGGCGCGTGCCCTACATGTGCGGGACTCGGATATAAGATGGAATTTGATATTGAACTTATGATTCCTGATATGTCTATGTCAATCAATGATGGAGCGATAATAGTTAACGGATGGCAGTCGGCAAATCAGGCCGGCAGCTTTACTAATGCTACTCTGTTGGCGCTTAGTAAGGAATTTAAGTTCAGCCTTGATACACCTGTTGAGGATTACCCGGAGGATATCAAAAAGATACTTTTCTATGGTACCGACAAGGAAGTGAATGTTCATTATTCGGGTCAGCGTGGAACCGGAGTATACAAGATTGCTTTTGAGGGCTTGATTAAAAATGTCGAGAGACGTTACAGAGAGACCGGAGGAGAGAACGCGCGCGCAGAGTATGAAACATTTATGAGATTTACTCCTTGCGCAGAATGCGGCGGACGCAGATTGAGAAAAGAGTCTTTGGCAGTTACTGTCGGAGACAGAAATATATATGAGGTGACAGACCTTTCGATAGTAGAGCTTGCGGATTTCTTGAGTAAGCTTGAGTTGTCGAAGCAGCATCAGTTTATCGGAGAACAGATACTTAAAGAAATCAAAGCACGCGTGGGATTTCTGATAAATGTCGGATTGGATTATCTCTCATTATCAAGAGCTACAGCTACGCTTAGTGGCGGTGAGGCTCAAAGAATCAGGCTTGCTACTCAGATTGGCTCCGGTTTGGTTGGCGTGTGCTATATTCTTGATGAGCCGTCAATCGGATTGCATCAAAGAGACAATGATAAATTGTTGGCTACTCTTAAAAGCCTCAGAGATCTAGGAAATACCTTAATCGTTGTAGAGCATGATGAGGATACCATGCTTGCGGCAGATTATATTGTTGATATTGGTCCCGGAGCAGGAGCTCATGGCGGTAAGGTGGTTGCTGTCGGTACAGCCGAGGAGATTATGAAAAATCCCGATTCTATAACCGGACAGTATCTCAGCGGCGCCAAAAAGATTCCAATTCCCGCATCCAGAAGAAAGCCTACAGGTTGGCTCACTGTTAAGGGGGCAACAGAGAATAATCTTAAGAACGTGGATGTGAAATTCCCCACAGGTGTGTTCACCTGCGTTACCGGTGTATCCGGAAGCGGTAAGTCTTCGCTGGTAAATGAGATTCTCTACAAGAGTCTCGCAAAGAAGCTTAATCGTGCACATACTGTACCCGGAAAGCATAAAGGAATTGATGGCGTAGAGAATCTGGATAAGATTATTTGCATAGATCAAAGCCCTATAGGACGTACGCCCAGGTCGAATCCCGCTACCTATACCGGAGTGTTTGATACAATAAGAGACCTTTTTGCATCCACTACTGAAGCAAAGGCTAAGGGCTATACCAAGGGCCGCTTCTCCTTTAATGTGAAGGGTGGAAGATGCGAAGCCTGTAGCGGTGACGGAATTGTAAAAATAGAGATGCATTTCCTTCCCGATGTATATGTTCCCTGCGAAGTCTGTGAGGGTAAGAGATACAACCGAGAGACTCTCGAATGCAGATATAAAGGCAAGAATATTTATGATGTTCTGGATATGACTGTTGAAGAGGCACTTTCATATTTTGAAAATATGCCTTCAATACGCAACAAGATTCAGACACTTTATGATGTCGGTCTCGGATATATCAAGCTCGGGCAGCCCTCTACACAGCTGTCGGGAGGAGAAGCTCAGCGTATTAAGCTGGCTACGGAACTCTCTAAGAGAAGTACCGGGAAGACTATATATGTCTTGGATGAGCCTACTACAGGACTTCATTTTGCGGATGTGCATAAGCTGGTGGAAATACTTCAGCGTCTTGCAGATGGCGGAAATACTGTGGTGGTAATTGAGCACAATTTGGATGTGATTAAGTGTGCTGATTATCTGATAGATATGGGACCGGAAGGTGGTAACAGAGGCGGTACGGTTGTTGCGGAAGGAACTCCGGAAAAAATTGCGACCTGCAAGGATTCATATACCGGCAAATATGTTAAGCGAATGCTTGACAGAAAATAGAACGATTTAGATGTAGACCCTATACATGGAAAGTAGTGAAAAATGACACTTGAATTACTGGTAGCTTGCGTAGCTAAGGATGTACATGAACTGGTTAAAACAATGAATATTGGAAGTAATGCAGTGATTGTCAATCAAAAGAGCGATTACGCATATGAGGAATTTGAGTATGCCGGAAATCGTGTCAAGGCATTATCAATGCAGGAAAAAGGTGTAGGGCTTTCTCGTACCACTGCACTGCAGAGGGCCACAGCTGATATTGTCCTATTTTCAGATGAAGACATTGTGTATGAAAATGGTTATGCAGAGAAGGTAATACAAGCCTTTGAGGAAAATCCGAAGGCGGATGTGATTCTTTTTAATGTAAAGGTTGAAGAGGCCAGGCGAACATACTGGATAGAAAATGCCAAGAGAGTTCATCGTTGGAATTGCGGCAGATATCCGGCATACAGTATTGCGGTAAGAACAAAACGATTACACGAGGTTGGCCTTACCTATCATTTGTGGTTTGGTGGTGGCGCGTTATTCTCCTGTGGCGAAGACAGCATGTTTTTGAATGATGCTTTGAAGCTGGGTTTGAAAATGTACGCTGTTCCCGTGACTATCGGAAAGGAAGTTGCCAGAAGTGAGGGGGAGGCTTCTACTTGGTTTAACGGATATAATAAAAAGTTCTTCTATGATCGAGGCGTACTTTACCATTATCTGTACGGTGGGCTGGCACCTGTTATGACCCTTAGATTTTTACTTAAGAATAAAGGGACAATGTGTAAGGATATTTCATATGCTGAGGCGAAGAAATTAATGAAGCAAGGCGCCAAGGAAAGAACCCCTTGGAACGGAGATAAAGAATAAATGTGGGAATGTGATTATGCAAGAGAACCTGTGAATTACAGGTTGTTCTTTCTCAAACTGTTGAAGAAAATATGGATTTTGCCCTTGGCAGCAGTTATCGGAGCAGTTGTTATCGGTGGAGTATATTACGTGATAAATATGGTGATTGGTGACGGTTATCAGTATCGTGCCAGAACCATATACTATGTTAAGTATGCTGCTAATGCCGATGGAGAAGAGGCGGATTACTACAATTACTATACCTGGCAGGAATTGCTGGACACAGATTATTTTGTAGACGGTATGTATGAGGCAATGGAGGGGACTTTATCCAAGGAATATATTATTGCCAATGTAACTGCTACACTGGAGGCAGATTATCGATATCTGTACTCTCAATCAATCAGTGGTGATAAGCAGCAGTCTATTGCCATGGAGAAAAAACTTTCTGAAATCATAGTTAATTTTGCGGATATCAGAGACGAGATAGAATCGATTGAAGTTGTGGACGTGGCTGATGAACTCAGCATTGAGGATGTATCACTGATATATGTGGGACATTCTGCTGTCGTAGGTGCAATTGCAGGATTTATTGTTGCTATTCTCGGATTTATTGTTTGCGAATGTGTAGACACTTCAATATATCTTCCGGCAACTTTGGAAAAGAGATATCACATACCGGCGCTCGGAGCACCTTCGATGAAGGAATTTGAAGTCAATTGTAAGGATATTCTTTCCGATAAACAGACTGCTGTCATCAATCTCGGCGGTCTTGACGATGAAGAAATAAAAGCTGCATTCGGAAGTAATGCTGATATAGAGGTGTGTGCTAATCCAATAGAAAAGTCGGAAGAAATCAAGATAATTAAAGCTAAAAACTGCGTGGTTTTGGCGGTTAAGGCGGGAGCTCATAACGGCAAAAGAATTGAGAGAGTTATCGAGCAGCTTGCAAGACAAGGTGTAAAGCCTACAGCTTTCGTGCTTATGAAAGAGGATAAGTGGCTCATAAGAAAATATTATAAGTAAGCACTATAAGTTAGTATTACGAGTCAGTTTTTAGCGGGTATTATCAGTAAGATTAATAAGCGGTCCGGATTATTTATAAATGGTATAGATAGTATTGGAGTTGCCGATAGGATTTGTATTATGGCGATGTATATTTTGCTGACGGCTGTATGCGTGACAATGGCATTTTTTGTCAACGGTTCATACAGAAGACAACTGAATATTGTCGGAAAAAGCGGTGAGGCTTTTGATGTAGGCGGAAGAGCATACCGTACGGCGATGTCAAGTCGACAGGAAATTATCAACAGATGTATGTTGGTCGGTATATTCCTGGTTCTTTTTGCACTGTCAGCTTTGCGCGTCGGTATCGGTAACGATTATTGGACATATCGTACTGAATTTGTGAATATACACAGAGCAGATACGGATACCTCTTTTGAAATTGGTTTTCAGACTCTTGTGAGATTTATTCAGCTTTTGGTTGGAGCGGATAAATATGTTCCTATATTTGCAGTGGTAGCATTTTTCACCTGTCTGTTTTTTATCAAGGGAATATACGATACGTCAGATTGGTTTGTGATGTCGTTTTTCCTGTTTATGGCAAATGGCTTCTATTTTATGAGCTTTAGCAATATCAGATATTATTTGGTATTAGCACTGGTTGTTTATTCAATGAAGTTTTTGTTTAGCAGGAGATTTATCCCGTTTTGTCTTATTATTGTGTTCGCGGCGTTCTTTCATATGACTGTATTGATAGTTATTCCCGCGTACTTTATTGCATATTTCCTTAAATGGAATAAAAAGACATATTGGATGATTCCGGTTGCTTCGGCTATTCTTTTCTTCGCAAGGATACCAATCAGAAGACTGATATTTGTCTTTTATCCGTTTTACGAGGGAGACGCAATACTGGATGTTGCAAATGTCTCGTATGTAAATATAGCCAAGTGCGCGGCGGTATTGGTGTTTAGCCTTATTTATTACAAGAAAGCGATAAAGGGCAATGCAAAGGCAGAGACTTTCTTCAATATGAATTTATTTGCGTTGCTTTTGTATTCCTTTGCCACCTATATTCCGGAGCTCAGCAGAATTTGTTATTATCTCATAATCGGCCAGATTTTCTTGCTTCCGACAATCATTCAATCGATAGAGAAAAAAAGTTGGAAGATTTTTTGGACGGTTTCAATCACAATTGCATATTTTATGTATTTTATTATGTTCTTAATTGAAGGCTATAATCCGGTTATTCAGATTCTTCCGTATTTTTCATGGTATTTCAGTTAAAGGGCTAAAGTTTTTTATAAAAATTCCGATAAACAGTATATAGGATAAGTCTATATGTCTGCATGAAAGGAATTATGAGACTATAAATTATAAAGTGCACGGACGCAAATTAATTATTGCGTCCGTTTTTTGTAATTTTTAAGATTTTTTAACTATGAAAAGCCCTGAGTTTCGATTATAATTATTTAGTATGTTTAATATGCGATAAGTATGTAATTTTAGACCGGAACTGAAAGGGGATTTTTAATAATGCAGGCGTCTGATATTGGAATTGATCTGGGAACAGCCAGTATTCTTGTATATATAAAAGGCAGAGGAGTAGTGCTCAAGGAGCCCTCTGTAGTAGCTTTTGATGTTGATACTAACAAAATTAAGGCAATCGGTGAGGATGCACGACTTATGCTTGGTCGTACTCCCGGAACCATCGTAGCTGTAAGACCTTTGAGAAAGGGAGTTATTTCAGATTATCAGGTTACTGAGAAGATGATGAAATACTTTATTCAGAAGGCAATCGGCCACAGAATGTTCAAGAAGCCCAGAATTGCCGTATGTGTGCCCAGTGGTGTAACCGAAGTTGAGAAGAAGGCTGTAGAGGATGCAACCTACCAGGCCGGTGCTCGTGAGGTTATCATCATTGAGGAGCCTATTGCAGCAGCAATCGGTGCAGGCATTGATATTGCTAAGCCCTGTGGAAATATGATTGTTGATATCGGCGGTGGTACTACCGATATTGCTGTTATTTCTTTAGGCGGAACAGTAGTAAGTACTTCAATCAAGATTGCAGGTGATGATTTTGATGAAGCTATTTCGAGATATATGAAAAAGAAGCACAATTTGCTCATCGGTGAAAGAACCGCTGAAGAAGTAAAAATCAGAGTGGGTTGTTGCTTCAAGAGACAGGATGTTGAGGTTATGGATGTACGCGGACGTAACCTTGTAACCGGTCTTCCCAAGACCGTACAGGTAACTTCTGATGAGACCGAAGAGGCTCTCAGAGAAACCACCGCACAGATTGTTGAAGCTATTCATAGTGTTCTTGAGAACACTCCTCCTGAGCTTTCTGCAGACATCGCAGACAGAGGAATTGTTCTTACCGGAGGAGGAAGTCTTCTCAGGGGACTCGAGGATCTTATCTGTGACAGAACCGGTATTACCACAATGACAGCTGAAGACCCGATGACAGCAGTTGCAATCGGAACCGGTAAATATGTAGAGTTTATTGCAGGCTATCGTGAATAAGCTCTCATAAATAATAGATTTTATGCTTCGACAGAGATTACAGAAAATAGGAGACGACAATGGTTAAAGGATTATATACAGCCTATACAGGAATGCTTAATGAGCAGCACCGTATGGATACTCTTTCAAATAATATGGCCAATGTCACGACTAACGGTTATAAGAAGGAAGGTACCACAAGCCAGTCCTTCGATGATGTGCTTGCAGTAAAAATTAAGGACTCAACCGTTGGCTACAATAATGTTACTGTCGAGGGCAGAATGCAGCCGGGTGTAAAAATCGGTGAGAATTATACTGACTGGTCTGCAGGTTCATTTAAGATTACTGATAATACCTATGATATTGCCATAGGCGGTGACGGTTTCTTTGCTATTGAGTTTACAAATAAAAGCGGAGAGACTCAGACAATGTATACCCGCGATGGTCAGTTCACCTTGAATGCGGCGGGTTATCTTGTCAACAGTAACGGTGATTATGTTTTGGATGAGAACAGCAAGAGGATTCAACTCAACACAGCATTGGAATCGTCTATAGACAAGCTGGGTAACATCACTCAGGGTGGCAGAGTGGTTGCAAAAATAGGACTTACCGATTTTGCAAATTACGATTATCTGCAGAAGTATGGTGAAAACTACTATTCTCTTCTTCAGGGAGCAGAAAAGACCAATGCAAATGGAGAGATGTATAGCGGATATTTGGAAACTTCGAATGTTAATGTCGTAACTGAAATGGTAGACCTTATTACTATATCCAGACAGTATGAGAGCAACCAAAAGATAATTCAGACAATAGATAATACTCTTGATAAGGCAGTTAATCAGATCGGAAGATTGTAGGAATAACTGAGAGAGGCAGGTAATCTTATGTTAAGAAGCTTATGGACAGGCGCAACAGGAATGCGTGCGCAGCAGACCAATCTTGATACAATTGCAAATAATTTGGCAAATGTTAATACTACCGGCTACAAGACTCAGACCAATGAGTTCAGAAGCCTTTTATACCAAACAATTCAGACTGAAACCACTTCAGCAAACGGAGCAAATAAGCCGGGCGGAGCTCAGGTGGGACTCGGTGTAAGAAATGCAGCAATTACCACAAACTTCACACAGGGTTCATTGCTGGCTTCTGAGAGCGATACTGCATTTGCTATTTCAGGTAAGGGATTTTTCGCAGTTCAGGGAGCTGATGGTAATACTTATTATACCCGTAACGGTACATTCCAGTGGAGCCTTGCCAACACAGGAAATATGCTCAGTGATTCTGAAGGTAATCCGGTGCTTGATACCAATGGAAAGGCAATTATACTGGGACCTGAATATGTGACAAGCCAGATTACTGTTACCGAGTCAGGTGAAATTTGCTATCCTGATGAGAATAACAATCCTAAACCTTTGGGAATTAATATCGGGCTTTGGCAGTTCTCTAATCCTAACGGAATGAAAAAGGAGGGCGAAGGTCTTTACAGCCAGACCGCAGCCAGCGGAGAGCCGCTCAATGAAGCTACAAACAATGCCCTTGAAAAGAGTAATATCATTCAGGGATATCTTGAAGGCTCTAATGTAGCTATCGTTGACGAGATGGTTAATATGATTACAACTCAGCGTGCATATGAGTTCAACTCAAAAATCATTACCACCTCCGACACCATGCTCGAAGAAGCCAACAACTTGAGACGATAAAATGTTCCTTTTTTCAGATAGCCCCTAAAGCTATGAACATAAAAATCTTGCTTGCAAGATTTTTTGTGAGTAAGCTTTTGGGGCGTT
>JAKSRU010000110.1 GCA_024403475.1 Lachnospiraceae bacterium
TCACCATAACCACGGATTAATCGCAATCGTACCGCTTCCTGACAAAATTTCCTGCGCTTTCTCAGTCATAGATCCCGTGATGTTTTCTATAAAAGCGGCAAGTGAATCCTTCATCACTACACACAAAACCAGTGCGATTATGCACAGACCTATAGTAACCAGTATTCCGTCAATTCCTTTCTCCTTCTTAAACAAGCAGGACTTAATTGCTCTTACCAATCTATTCATATTTCCCCCTTTGTTAATAACTAATACTTCTTAGTAACCGATATTTATCTATGGTTTGATAACCGACATTTATCTGTTCATGCTTTTATGACAGTTATTAATATCCATAGCTTACTGACACCGGATATCATACCCGCCTCATCAGAAGCCCAAGGATGCGCTGAACATATAACTCAGGCAAGCATATATTGCCACCGCCAATACACATGAAAGCATTCCCAGCTGGCAAAAGGTGATACACCGATCCAAAGACGCCTTTTTCTTTTCAAGCACGGTCCGTTCCACATCCTTTACCTGCTCCGCTATATCCTGCAGCAATTCCACAGCCTGTCCGGATTCCATAGCTTGAATAATCGTAATACACAAGGAATCTATATATCTGTTATCAAATCTTGCCTGGAAACGGTCTAAGGTCGTAAGCAAATCCGCATGTAATACAATATCTCCGCCAAGATCAAGCAGCGCCTCCTTAAGTCTGATATTTTCAACTCCGGAATAAATTTCTGTGAGGGCATCCGTGACATACACGCCTGCCCTGATTTGAGTCGCAAGGGTATGATATACAAGACGTATATCAGAAAGCATTCTTTCATTATCGGCTCGGTTTAACATCGGAAGTATCAACCAGGGCAGCATTAGGCCGACACCACCAAGAGCAAGACTGATAAAAATCCCCTGCTTCAAACCGATAACCCATCCCGCCGCCATCATCACCAACGATACTATGCACAATTGCTTTAACCCGCATTTTCTACCATAGTGATAAACGACTCCGTTCTTTTCCAAAAATCTCTCCATACGATAACGAATTCCCAGCTTCTCATACACCTTAACCATACCCCTGAAAATTCTTTTTCCGCCAATCTTCCCGGCTGGAGGATACCGCCCTCCCACTACCAAAATCAGTCCGCCGAAGCCGAGTGCTATAAATATCGGCAAAATATCCACAAGCAACTTTCGCATTAACTCCCCCTCTTACTTATTGATAGACAGTGCTTGAATAAAAAAGATTCCTAATATTGCCAGCATTCCGGCCATTGCAAGATGTCCTATTAAGGTATGAAACAAAACATCACCGATAGAACCACCTATTAATGAATTAACCATCATCAGCACAGCCACGGCCATTACCATAAGCAGTCCCATGTTTATAGCAGCTTCCCTGAGCATTCCTCTTCTTTCCCCGCTCTGTGTCAGGTACTCTCTTAGTCCGCGTCTGCTGTCAGCTACCAATTTAGTAAAATCTGCACTGTATGCCGCTGTCATTTCAATGTTTTTGATTATCTGTTTAAATTGCGGATGCTCTATTCTATCTGCAAGTGCCAAAAGAGCTGCTCCCGAGTCACCCGACAACCGGCTCTCCGCCACACACTCATCTATCGCATCTCTAAGCGGCGAATTCAAATATATTGATATCTGCGACAACGTGCTCATAATCTCACCGGCAGACAAGCTGTAGCTTCCGAGGAAATCCAAAAACTTAGGCAAATCCTCAGATACCCTTCTAAGATTCCTTGCCCTCCCCAGCCTCAGCACTGCAAATATGAAAAAGCACCATATACCGGAGGCAAGCACTCCCCAAAGTAATCGTCCGGTTCCCCAGCCCAGTACCAGGCTTGCCATCACAACCAGCAGATTGACTACCAAAAAGGCTGCTCCCGACAGATTCCTGAAGTGTTTCCTGATACCACTGTAAACAAGCTCTCTTTCAATCATCAGCCAAACTGATTTCTTCTTTTCAAATTCAAACAACTGCTTTCTTTGCTCCAAGCCTGTTTGCCTGTCTCTGGCCAAAATCCTGCTTTTGATTTCGATAAAGAATTTTTTCATGCGGACAATTGCTTCGCACTTTTTGAACACCAGAACCATACCCGCAAATATAAACACAAAGATTAACAGCAGCTTACAGGATCTGTTCATATTTCAATTCCTTTCTATCTTCGTCCCAGCCTGTGCAGTAATATATATGCTTCACCTTGTAATTCTCCATAAAGACATAGGTTTCAAAGCAGTCCATCTGTCGCATCAGCTCATTCCTCGAATACCTGCTTTCATACATTGCATAATCCACGAGCTTATCGGCAGCCCTTTTAGCACTCATTGAATGAATAGTCGCCGCACATACTTGACCTGTACAGGCAGCATTTAGCAAATACAATGCCTCAGCTCCTTTTATCTCACCGATGATAAAATAGTCGACATCCATTGTCAGACCTGCGATGCTTATGTTCTTCAAATCATAGCTTACATGACTCTCACTTCCCGAAGGCAACGAATGAAGAAACATCATATCGGGATGATACATAGTGGTCAGTTCGTCTGCCTGCTGAGCAACCAGCACCGCCACATCATCAGGTAAGGTCTCCTTAAGCGCATTTAAAAGCGTAGTCTTTCCTGATGAATTACCTCCGCATATCAGCATGGAACCGCCTCTGAATCTGTCTACCAAAAGCTGCGCCGTTTCTTTATTAAGCATCTTTTTTTCAACCAAATCACTCATAAGCGGAAACCTCTTAGGCACCTTTCTGATACACAAATAAGGAGTAGCTGAACAATTTACTATCGGCATTGACACTGTAAATCTCAGAATGAATCCCGGATGACTGTCATTATCGGTAAACCGTTGGATTGCATTAAGATTGGATATATTGGCCTGGTTTTTCATTGCTGCATAATCCACAAACTGTCTGTATTCCTTCTCATCCCTAAAGGTGACCTTGCTATCCATTCGCCTGCCGTTTTTCTTGATGCGAATACAGTCATAACTCACAACCCTGATATCCGAAATTTCAGGATCATCTATAAGCGGTGTCAGTTTGGAATAACCGAATACAAATTCTTCAAATCTTTCCAAAAGCTGTTTCTGCTTTTCTACCGGCAATCTGAACTGCAATCTGATATGCTCTCCCGCTTCCTTTAAGAATGCCTCTCGGCTGAGAGTTCCCTTCTTCAAAGCAAGCAAACGCACTCCCTTTTGCGCAATATAGTCATTAATCAATGCCTCCAGCTCTTCATCGAGAGTGGAATCAGACGCCGCTAAAGCAGCATCCTCCAAGCAAACCTCATGAGATCTGTATGCTCTCATTTATCTCCTCCTTCTCTATGCTTTTGTGCAAAAAATTTCATATACCGAAATCATAAATTTCAAACACAAATTAAAAATTTCGATATAAAAATCAAAAATATCAAAAGTGAAAATCACGACTGAATCGTCTTAGAATTTCTGAACCCGTCCGGAACGGTATCGGGTGATTGCAAATTTAACGCAGCCTCATCGCTATGTCAATGCATTTTGAGCATCTTTTTTACTTTCGTCACTATCACACAGATTTGTCCGTCAGCAAATTATACAAACGCTTCCAATCCGCACCACGCATGCATTTTCTCGCAAAAAAATTGCACAAACTCACATTTATGACACATAATTCCCGTAAATATCACCATCAACTAAAATACGTGTCATTTTTATCAATTTATCCCGAAAAACATTGTAGTTAAGCGCGATATCTGCTAATATAATATATGTTTTTATAAAAGAATTTGTGTGGGGTATACCATGAATACAGCAATTATGTTAGCAGAAGAGACAAGTTCACAAGCACAGTCACTTTTCTTCCTTTTAGGAGGCGCACTTTTACTCATCATTATCGTAGTAATTGTTGCTGTAGTAGCTGCTGTTACATCAGCAGTTGCAGCAGAGACTGATACCGAGGATTAATCGTTTATTATTTTTATACGCACTAAAAAGGACACGCTGTTCGCGTGTCCTTTAATATTTTAAATCCTTCTATTTCTAAATAATATATTGCTCCTATACCATGATTTATAAATCCATCAAATCCTAATCTATATTGGCATAGGTAACTGCACGAAGCTTTCTCACTACAGGTGTGGTGCCTGCACCTCTTTTCTGAATAAAGTACAAAAGAACCAGATTATTCTCAGGATCGATTGCAACATAGTTGCCGGTCCAACCATCCCATCCAAACTCTCCGAGAGGAACCTGACTTCCCGACTTGGTCTGGTCGATGTGAACTCTTACCAGACATCCGTAGCCATATCCGCGATTGGTATCCCAATCAAGTGAGTAAGCCTGCTCTACCGTCAGGTGATTTTGCGACATAAATTTTACAGTTGCCGAACCGAGAATTCTTCTTCCCTTATAAACTCCACCCTGTGCCAGCATCATAGCAAAATGAGCGTAATCATCGATAGTGGTTACTAATCCGCAACCGCCTGCCTCATATCCTACATCCTCATGATAATATTCCATCAGATGAGAGCTGTCGCAAGCCACCAGTTTACACTCTTCAGGAGCGTCATAGCTCATTGCGAATCTGTCCCATTTTTCTGCGGGCACATAAAATCCTGTATCAGGCATCTGAAGCGGATCAAAAATCTCTCTCTTTAAGAACTCACCATATCTCATTCCGGTAGCAACCTCTATTGCCGCCGCGAGTACATCAGCAGACAGACCATAATGCCATCTCTCACCGGGCTCAAATGCAAGCGGATTAGTTGCGATTCTCTTAACGACCTCGCGTGTGCTGAGTCTTTCTCCTTTATTCAGCCCCTCCAGCATTTCATCAAAAATGACCTGCATACGTCTTCCGACCTCACTGCAGCCTTCCCAGTCCTCACCGTAAGGAATACCCGAGGTCATGGTGAGCAAATTCATAATTGTGATGGGTTTCTGAGCAGGCTTTAGGCTTCCGTCCGGCATAAGCACCTTCATATCAGAGAACTCGGGAAGATACTTGCTTACAGGGTCCAACACATCAATCAGGCCTCTCTCCTGAGCTATCATTACTGCCACCGCTGTTACAGGCTTGGTCATTGAAAACAGTCTGATGATTGTATCTCTTTTCATCGGAACCTGCTTTTCCGCATCTGCATATCCGAAATTGTTGTAATAGATTTCCTCGCCATCTTTGATTACAAGTGCCGAATTACCTTTTACAAAACCACGGTCCACTTCATTTTTCATATGACGATTCATTGTCTCAAAATAATTCATCCGAATATCTCCCGATTCAAGTAAAAAAATATGCTTCTTTAGCGCATCTCATTAATCCATACATTAAGCCACACATTATGCAACTTACTTACTGCGATTAATGAGCTTGGTTCTGACTATGATATAAATAGCCGCAGCAAAAGCCGCTCCTATTACCACCCAAAGCCATACCGGAATGCTCTTGGCATTAAAGCATCTGACATTAATCCACATCTGGTTAACTCGTGCATTTGCATCTGCATCGAAGTACCACATAATAGCACTTCTGTCGATAGCATCCTTGGGCGGATACTGTGCATAAAGCTGACGTCTTGTCTGATCTTCAGTGGTACAAATCACGTAGTCCTCATTATCTTCCTCGCCGGTAAAATAATAGCCAACATTGTACTCTACAAGATTTTCAGGGTCCTCATCCTCCTCAGCACTGTAGGTCCAATCAATATACTGAAATACGGTATCGTCATACTCACCGCCGGTAATAGCTGAAGTGTATCCGATATAATACATATTTCTCACAGCATTTTCAGGCATTGACAGATAGTTTACAAAGGCCTCTGCTGCCTGTTTTTTTGCTGCACTTTCACCAATTCCGCTTTTTAGCATTACCCATCCGTCAAACCACAGATTGGTACACTCATAGGGAATTGCAAACTCGAGATAATAATCATCCTCCTCGGCCTGGTCCATAGCGTATACCGCATCACCTGACCACTGAAGATTCGCAAGAACCTTTCCGGTAATCATGTCTGCTTTACCGCTGTCACTCTCAAAAGAATATGCATTCTTTCTGACCTGCTGAAGATAATTTTGAAGCACATCCAATGTCTCCTCAGACACATCGTTCATCTCATCCTTGAGTCTGAGCGAGTAATCATCCGACGATACAAACTCTTCTGATAAAAGAAGTTCACTCTTAAGAGCTCCAAGACCGGCAAACATTGTGTCACGTACATTGTCCTTTACAGTTACCTGGCGACAATAATCAGGATTATTGAGAATCTGCCAGGTCATTGCATCCTCACGAGGAACCTCTTCCGGATTGTAAAGCATTCCGGTTACGCCCCACATGTAGCAGGCAGCGTAGTTTTTCCAGGCTTCACCGTTAATCTCATTTTCTTCAAAGGCCTGCTGAATAAAGGGAGATGCACCCCTGACGTAATAGTTTTCTTCATTATCAGCATCAAAAAAGCTATCTGAATACTGTACCAGCTTATCCTCTGACATGAGCTTCATTATCATGTAATCGGAAGGGCATACCAAATCATATACATCTCCGATGGTAAGCATATTGTAAAGCTCTTCATTGGTACCAAAACAGCTGTATTCAACCTCTACCTTGACGCCATAGTTTTCAAAATACCATTCTTCAAAATCCTCATACAACGGATTTTCTCCGAAGATATCTCCATTATCGAGGTCTATTACTTCGTCCTCTTCCCATTCGCCGAGGTCAATATACTCCTCCCAGTTGCACACGCGAAGCACAACCGTATCATTGTTTACAGCATTATTTTCATCGCCCGCTTCAACTGTATTGGGAAGAAGCCCAACTAAGCCACCCGACAGCAACATCCCCATCATCGACATTGCTATTACTCTTGCTCTCATAGATGAGCGTGAATTTTTCATTTTCTTAATCATGATTTTCCACCTCACCTTTCACTTTTTGCGGTACGCGCTGCCGATACATTCATACCGATTGCTACACATAGAACAATAATAAATATCACCGTTGAAAGAGCCCAAAGCGCAGTCTTGATTTCTGTCTGCGAACCTCTGGTGGCATTGACAACATAGGTACTGATAGTATCAAAGGTGGCAGGCTTGGTATAAGTCGCAATGAAATAATCATCCAATGAAAGGGTGATGGCCATTGCGAAGCCTGAAACAATTCCTGAAAAAATCTGAGGAATTATTATTTTTCTGAGTGCCACTACCGGAGAGGCTCCAAGGTCTAACGCAGCCTCATACAAACTGGGATCCATCTGCTTAAGCTTGGGTATTACAGACAGATATACAAAGGGTGCACTCAGAGTGACGTGTCCGATAATCAGAGGAATATAAGTATCCTTACTTACACCGAACACTACTACCAGCAGAATACAAAGTGAGAAGCCTGTTACAACATCCGCATTTACAACAGGCACCTGATTGACAATTCCTACTGCAGCCTGTACGCGCTTCTTGGAATAAAAGGTTCCGATTGCTCCCGCAGTTCCCAGCAAAGTGGCGAGCACCGAGCTTACCAGCGCCAAAAGAACGGTACCGATAATCATTTCACGAAGGCTGTCTGTAGTAAACAATGTAATATAATTGGCAAAGGAAAAACCGCCAATCTGTCCTATGGTTGTAGCATCGGTAAAGCTGTATACACCCAAAATCAGAATTGGTGCGTACATGAATAACAGGCCGAGCACAATAATGACAGGTCCGATTACTTTTTTCACAGTAATGCACCTCCTCTCCTGTTATCCTCCTCAGCTTCGCCTGTAAGGAGTGTGAATACACCGATTATTGCCAACAGAATCAATGCAATCATAGAACCGTTGTGCCAATCGTATGCAGAGAAGTAGCTTCCGATAAGACTACCCATAATATAGGTGCTGTTGTAGAGCATATCATTTACAACATAGTTGGTCATAGCCGGTAAAAATACCATTGATACACCACTGATAACACCGGGCATTGAAAGCGGTACAGTAATTCTGAAAAAGGTCTGTCTTCTTCCGGCGCCGAGGTCCTGCGCTGCCTCAAGGAGACTTCCGTCAAGCTTTACGATTGTATTGTAAAGAGGCAGAATCATAAAGGGCAGGAAATCGTAGGTCATACCGATTACCGAGTTAAGGAACGGATAGTAAGCCAAATTACCCTCTATCAGGTTTAAGATTTCCTTGAGTGCGGTAAGTCTTAATGTAAAGTTTATCCACATAGGCATTACAAAGAGCATAACCAGCACAGCCTTGGCCTTAAACTTGCTTCTTGCAAGTACATATGCAATCGGGTAGGCAATAAGCAGACAGGCTACAGTTACAACAAAAGCAAGGCACAGGGAATAAATAAGCGTACCGATTGTATTGGAATCGGTAAAAAATCCTGCAAGGTTAGCAAGAGAAAAATGACCTGTGCTATTGGTAAAAGCATAATAAAACAGAACAACCAGGGGAGCGATTACAAACAGTATCAGATATACCGAATACGGAATCCCCAGATATTTTCTGGCGAAGGTTTTCTTCATTTTCGCAGTTCCTTTCTACAAAAGTATTCAGAGCAATTCCATTTACTTTTTAACAGCAAATGTCATCTTGTCCTCGGGAAGGATAAGACC
>JAKSRU010000111.1 GCA_024403475.1 Lachnospiraceae bacterium
CGATAAATCATTCAACGATTGGGACTAGCCATCAACACGTTTTGTCCTATAACCCGAAAAATAAGAAGACCGTGGTGTAGAAGACAGAAAAAAGCTTCCGGGATGACCGGAAGCTTTTTGAATTGATTTGTTTTTTTGAATTGGTTTGTTACTTAAATGGGTTTGTAATTTAAGTAGTTTGCTATTTATTTGCCACTCAATTTGGCAATTGCATCATCTGCAATCATAACATCGCAGTGGTCGTTCATATAGCTGCGATTGATGGCGGGGATGCTGCGTCCGCTGCCATACTCTGATGCGATGAGGCATATATTTCTGAATTCATCCTTGGTCGCCTTGCCGGCAGCAATGACGAGAAGGTAAGTGTTATCCTCTGACTTATACAGACTGCTCTCTCCGGGATATCCGACTGCCTGAGCTGCAAAATCCATAACATCAGAAACAGACTTGAAGTTAAATACAAAGCTGTGCTTGGGAACTTCGTCTGTCAGAGCGGCCTTGAGCATTTCATCGAAGGAAGGAGCTGCAGGCTTGGCGGGCTCATGTGAAGCAGACGGAAATTCGTCCTCCTCCTCCGCATATTCATTGGGCTCCGGAGAAACAGAGCTCTGAGTGAAGCGCGAAAAACGAGTGTCAAGCTCCTCGGGATCATCAATCTTGGTGATAATCAGAACTATACAGTCGGAGTTCATGGGAATGGCTTCGACCACAAGCGGGATGTTGTCGGTGTCAAAACCGTACTCATAATCGGCCTGCCTTACCATCTCGCGGAAGAGGTTCTGAGTTTTCTCGGAACCATATGCCAACTCACTGATTTGCAGATTGCGCTTGGCGAGATCTTCACGGGTAAGAGTGCAACGTATTTGATTTTCATTAAGTTTTTCTATTTTCATAGCACGTACCTGATATATGAAACAAAAATCCAATGAAAGTTAACAAAATCATTACAAAAGTTAATGTTTGACATAGTTTAGCTTTTAAGTGTTTGCAAGTCAATATACTACAGGTTAAAAAATTGAAATTTCATCAAGTTTTAACAATATTATCGGTATATTTCAGAAATATAAATATTGTACAAATATACAAAAAAATAATGATAATGACAGGGTTGTCATAAATAATTGTGCAACATAGACAACTGTGAAAAATGGTTTCAGACCCGGTAAAACAGAGAAAATTCATTATCTATATTAAGAAAGGTGAGGAGTTTTTTGAACGGTTAGTATAGAAAAATGACGAAACTGTTTTGGGGTTGTATAACAACTGCGGGTGTGATAGAAACAAAACAGAACATCCCCGGTAATCAGTGCCGGAGAGGAGGTGATGAGCCTTGTCGTTTGTTTCTAAGTGAGTGGTTCCACTCATTTTTTCACATGAAATTGTAATTTATTAATCTGAATATTGGCATATGCCTTTGGGCATTTGTAATTCAGTATTTCTAAATCGTTCAAGTCATTCGACAATTAATCACAAATATACCCAATGAATAAAGCTTTACATTTTTAACAAGGCTGCGCAGGGGATGCTCAATACGGACCGACGGGAGAATATATCACATTCCTTTTGGAGGACCGAGTATTGGAATTGCCAACTCCTGACTATAGTCCTGATATCATTGCACGAGGGAGTGCTGCTGCTTATCAATCATCAGGACAAAAATGGTAATGACGGCAAAAAAATGGTGTGTTAGAATGTATCTGTATGCTTAGGTATATTCTGCACACCTATTTGCATATGATGCTATAAAGTTTTGGAGAAAGTCATGAAAAAGAGATTAATTGTAATTGCAGTTGCGGTTGTCGCTATTTTAGTGATCGCTTATTTTGGCGTGGGACGTAAGGTGGTTGACAAGTATACATACGGAACAGATTATGCGAATCTGGAAGAGTATTACGAAATCAGTGGAGATGAACTCAAGGTTATTCTTCAGGATGACAAAATCGGATACAAAGCACTTAATAGAAACGGGGCATGCTATTTCCCGCTTCAGATGATTAATGCTTACATCGGAGACGGTTTTTTCTATGACCCGGATTATAATAACGGAACCTTAATGTTTACCGTAGCTGACGGAACCTATGAGAATGAAGTGGGTAGTTCTTCTTATACATATGAGGGAGGCCCGGGAAGCTATGCTTATGCGATTTCGATTTTAGATGCCGGTAACCTCTATATTGCAGCGGATTATGTTGCTAAATTCTATAACTTTACATATACGGTTACTGATAAGCATGTTCAGGTATATACCGAGTGGAGTGAATATACTCGTATGGAAATAACTGCCAACACTCAGATTCGTGTGCTTGGCGGAATAAAGAGTGAAATTCTCCGTGATGTTGAAAAGGGTGAGATGGTTGAGCTCTTAGAGGAGATGGAGGAATGGAGTAAGGTTAAGACTTCAGATTCTTATATAGGCTATATAGAAAATAAGAAGATGAAGAATATGGGGGTAGTCAGTGAACCGTCTCCCATCGCACCTGTACTTCCCACTGCATCGGAGCTTTTGCTTGATAGAAAAGTATGTCTCGGCTTCCATAGTATCGGTGGCGTTGGCGGTAATGATACCATTTACGAGATGATGCAGGAAGGCCAGGGCATGAATGTAATTGCTCCTACCTGGTTTTCTCTTAATGATAATGAGGGCGGAATTCGTAATTTCGGCACTGCCAATTATGTAAATATTGCACACAACGGCGGACTTCAGGTTTGGGCTGTAGTTGATGATTTTAACTACAAAAATGAAACCGGCAGCTCAATCAGCAATCTGTCAATTCTCGGAAATACCGAGAGCAGAAGACGCCTTGAGAGCAATATTATGGATGCTGCGGTGGCGCTCGGCGTGGACGGAATCAATCTTGACTTCGAGCTTATTACCTCTGACAGCGGTCCTTATTTTGCACAGTTTGTTAAGGAACTTTCAGTTCTGACACACGCAAAGGGAATAGTACTTTCTATAGATGATTATGTACCTGCAGGAAGAGAATTCTACAGATTTGATGTACAGGGTCAGTTTGCGGATTATGTTATTATGATGGGCTACGATGAGCATTGGCACGGTTGCGGCAATCCCGGAAGCGTGGCAAGCTTTGACCACGTGGCAGGTGGACTTGACAAGCTGCTTGAAAATATACCTGCACGTAAATTAGTTAACGCCCTTCCTTTCTATACTATAGTATGGAAGAGTGATGCCAGTGGTGTTTCTGATTCGTATCTTACCCTTGCAAATCAGGCAGATTATATTTCCAGACTTGGAATTTCTTACAGCTGGGATGAAGATGCCTGCCAGAATTATGCCGAGTGGATGAGTGGCGGAACTACCTACCAGGTATGGCTTGAGGATGAGGAATCTATCAGTGCAAAGCTTAATGCAATGAATTCAAGGGAAATTGGCGGAGTTGCTGTATGGCGTTTGGGATACGGCACTGCTTCGGTGTGGAACATTATTAAGCTGTATGCGCAGAATTAAAGCATTGCTTAAGGCAACAAAATGGATACTGAAATTGTAAAAATAGAAGTTAATAATGATGTGGTGAATGCATCTGCATTAGGAGAAAAGGATGCTGCGATTTTTTCCGAGGAGGAAAAAGCCTGCATAGCACACGCGGGTGAAATAATCCGAAACGGAGGATTGGTCGCATTCCCGACAGAAACAGTTTACGGCTTGGGTGGAGATGCGTTAAATCCCGAATCCTCTAAAAAAATATATGCAGCCAAGGGACGTCCTTCGGATAATCCGCTGATAGTGCATATTGCGGACTTCAATGATATCTATAAAATCACAGCCGGAATCCCGGAGACTGCGGTAAAGCTTGCAAATGCTTTTTGGCCGGGGCCTTTGACGATGATTTTACCTAAAAGTGATGTGGTTCCAAAGGAGACTACCGGCGGACTTGATACTGTGGCAGTCAGATTCCCTTCGGATTTGGTGGCTCAGGAATTTATACGCGCTGCAGGCGGATATGTTGCGGCACCGAGTGCCAATATATCGGGAAGACCCAGTCCGACTGAAGCAAAATATGTTATCCAGGATATGGATGGCAGAATTGATATGATTATTGACGGTGGAGAAAACGAGATCGGATTGGAATCAACGATTGTTGATTTGACTATTAATCCGCCTCAGGTTCTCAGACCGGGATTTATAACTAATGAAATGCTCAGCGATGTTCTTAATGAGAAGGTTGAGACGGACAGAGCTATAATTGAAGCTGACAGCGGAATTGCACCTCGTGCTCCCGGAATGAAATACAGACACTATGCTCCTAAAGGAACACTGACAATTATTGAGGGTGAGCGTGAAGCGGTTGTCGCTGAAATTAATCGTCGTCTTGAAGCGGACAAAGCGGACGGCTTTAAGACTGGTGTTATTGCATCAGATGAAACTATTGAGGAGTATGCGGCGGATGTGTGCAAAAGCTCCGGCAAGGCAGGAGATCAGTTCGCGGCAGCGCACAGACTGTATTCTATTCTTCGAAGCTTTGATGATGAGAATGCCGAGAAAATATACTCGGAGAGCTTTGCGTTGGATGGTTTTGGCGCGGCAATAATGAACAGATTGCTTAAGGCGGCGGGCCATCAGATTGTAAGACTTTGATTATGCCTTAATTATGAAGGCTTAGTATTTATTTAGGTTTTGATAATTGGGGATTGAGAAGGTAATGAACTAAATTTGCGTATAGCAAATAAATATAAAGGAGAGTACTAAAATGATAGCAATCGGAAGTGATCACGGCGGATTTGACATGAAGGAAGTAATCAAGGCTCATCTTATCGAGAGGGGCATTAAGGTAGAGGATATGGGTACATACGATAAGAGCAGCTGTGATTATCCTGTATTCGGGCGTAAGGTTGCAGAGGCAGTTGCATGCGGCAAGGCAGAAAAGGGTATTGTGGTATGTACTACCGGTATCGGCATCAGTATTACAGCAAATAAGGTTAAGGGAATTCGCTGTGCACTTTGCTCAGAGCCTCTTTCTGCCAAGATGACCAGACTCCATAATGATGCAAATGTTCTTGCAATCGGCGGGGCTATGGTTGGTGTTAATCTTGCTAAGGAGATTGTTGACGTATTTATCGATACAGAATTTTCCGGTGAGGCTCGTCATCAGAGAAGAATCGATCTTATTGAGGAATAAATATTCGGAGTGCCCGATGAGGGAGAGGTAAAGTATGGCAAAAAGAGAAGATTATATTGACTGGAATGAATATTTTATGGGCGTAGCTCATTTGTCAGGTTATCGTTCCAAGGATCCCAATACTCAGGTTGGCTGCTGCATAGTAAGTGATAACAACAAGATTCTGTCCATGGGCTATAACGGATTTCCGAGAGGCTGTTCTGATGAGGAGTATCCGTGGGACCGCGAGGGCGAAGAGATGGATGCCACAAAGTATGCATATGTAACACATGCCGAGCTCAATGCGATACTTAACTACAGAGGCGGCTCGCTGGAAGGCTCAAGTCTGTATGTATCGCTTTTTCCCTGCAATGAATGTGCCAAGGCGATTATTCAGGCAGGCATAAAGAGAGTGGTATATGACAGTGATAAGTATGAGGGAACTCCTTCAAGTCGTGCGGCTCGCAGAATGTTTGATTCGGCCGGAGTGGAGTATGTCCCTTACAGCAGAAGCGGACGTGAGATAAAGATTTTGATTTAAATGCAATGGTTGTCAGATGAAGAAATTTGTACGTAAATATAGGAAGTTCATAGCAATACTGGGAATACTGATTTTGGCAGCAGGAACCTTCCATTCTGATTTTTTATCCTTTGCAGCACCTTCTACACAACAGCAGATTGATGCGGCGGAGAAGGAAAAGGAAGAGCTGGAAAATCAACAGTCGGCTACCGAGGATGAACTTACCGGATTGAAGATTGAGAGAGATTCTCTTCAAGGACAATTGAATGAATTGAACTATACGCTGAATGATGTCTGCGCAAATCTTGAGGACTTGGAAGATCGAATTATGCTCAAAACCAAGGACATACAGGATGCGGAGACAGCACTTAACGAGGCTATTGAGGAAGAAGAGTATCAATATGCATGCATGGTCATAAGACTCAGAGCAATGTATGAACGCTATGACGGAAGCTTCCTTAATTCTATTTTGTCGGTCGGAAGCCTTGAGGACTTGCTCAACGTTGCCGACTATTATGAAGCGGTTGCCTCATACGATAGAGAAAAGCTGAAGGAATTCAAGGAAAACCGTGCGTTAATCGAGGAAGAAAAGCTCAGACTCGAGGGTGAATATGCAGAGCTTGAGACACTTCAGGCAGCTGCAGAAGAGGAACGCATCAAGGTAGCAGAGCTGATAGAACAGACTCAGACAACAATCACTGAATATCAGAGTAGTATTGCAGATACAGAGGCTGAAATTGAAGCCTATGAAGCTGCAATCAAGAAAAAGGAAGAGGATTTGGAGTACCTATATAAGGTGCTTGAAGAGGAAAAACGTCTGTCACAGCTTGCGGCAAATTCGACCTGGAGAGATATCAGCGATATCACCTTTACCGAGGATGACAGATATTTACTTGCAAATCTGATTTACTGTGAAGCAGGCGGCGAACCCTATGAGGGCCAGGTTGCAGTAGGAGCGGTTGTAATCAATCGACTCCTCAGCAGCAGATACCCTGATACTCTTTCGGGAGTAGTATATCAGCCATGGCAGTTTTCACCTGCAGCAAGCGGAAGACTTGCTTTAGCTCTGGCAAACAATAAAGCGACGGCCAGCTGCTACAAGGCCGCAGATGAAGCGATGAGCGGATATTCAAATGTAGGAAACTGCGTGTATTTCCGAACTCCGATACCGGGATTGACCGGAATACAGATCGGCGGACATATATTCTATTAGTCGTTGATAAAAATAACTGCTATGTGTGATATGAATCATACATAGCAGTTTTTGTTTGCTTGAATCGATATTCATTTTTACAAGCCAAGTCCGTCGAGGCAGGCCTGATATTTGTCGAATTTGTCACGATCGATTATTGATAAAAGATTGTAAAGCTGGCGGAGACAAGCACTCATCTGTTCGTTTGTGATAAGCTTGCGGTCCAGCGCGTCAGCCAACTCATCCAAATCCATAACCTTGAAGCGACCGTTGGGATAAATCACAACATCGGCAAGCAAATCAGTGACGGTAAGGACAGTTTTGTCTTCATTGAAATCATACTGAACAATATCGCAATACCAATATAGAAGAGTTCCATCCGCGAGGTAGAATTTGCTGACCTTTATACCATCCTTTATAAAGTAGCAGGAGGTGCCGTGATCAAAGTCATGCTTGGGCTTTAGGGTTTTCCAGCGGGTGATTATTTTATCATCACTTTGCTCTATTATTTCATCATCTTTCAAAAGGAAACATTCTTCTGGAATTATTCTTTTTCTGTAAAGCTGAAGTTCTGCCATAACGCCTCCTTGTGTATAAAAACGATTTTTGCTTGCTGTAATTATATCAGAGAAAAGGAATAATGTGAAATGTAAAACTATAGACTTTTTAGTGAAATGTGAGTATAATTTATCTGTATTATTTTAAACTTTGGGGTAATTTGTACATTTTTCAGAAAATATGGAGAGTGATACCTATTATTTCCACGTATTTATCTGCTTTATCTCGGAGATTGTAAATGGCGAAGGACAGTAAAAAAAGCAATAATAATGTTCTTTCCCAGATTAGTCTCATTACACAATTCGGACTGTTTATGATAGTGCCGATAGCAGGTCTGTCTGCTTTGGGCTATTTCCTGGACAGGAAGCTCGGAACCAACTGGATAGTGATTGCAGGATTTTTCCTCGGGGCAGTTGCCGGTATCAACAGCATATACCGATTTGCAATGAAGCTGGCTGAAAAAAAGAAAGACGAGAAGGAGCAGAATATTATCAACAGACGTTCGGAGAACTCGGATGATTCAGTTCCTAAAGACAAGAAATAGAACATTGCTTGAGCTTTGGACCGGTATTATCTTTCTCGGGATTATTTGTGAGATAGCAGGTGCGGTTCTTTTGTGCTTTCTCATAGAGGGAAGTCAGCTGATATATGCACTGAGCCTATGGCTGGGAATTGCATTGTCACTGGTTTCTACCATACATATGTACAAAAGTCTTGATAAGGCTTTGGATTATGACGAGGGGACTGCCAAAAAGAAGATATATGCTTCTTACATGCTCAGATATATTTTGCTGGTTTTCATTTTTGCGGCAATATGTATCACCGGTGTACTTAATCCGCTGGTAAGCTTTTTAGGATATATGATGCTTAAAGTGGGAGCACTTATACAGCCGCAGACGCACAAGTTTTACAACAGGCTTTTTCATGAAACAGACCCTGTTCCCATGACGCAGGAAGAGTATGACGCCTTGAGAGAAGCGGAAACTGCTGCAGCTGCTGAAACAGCAGAGGCTGCAGAAGGTGTTGTTACAGAAGCTTCTGCAGAACAAAGTAATGAAATAACCGAATAAATAACGAACCAATGACCGCAAGGTCTTTTGATTATATTAATTAATGTTCTACTATACTACAGGTAAGGAGGTGAAGCTATGAACTATGGAATA
>JAKSRU010000112.1 GCA_024403475.1 Lachnospiraceae bacterium
CAAAGAAACGCTTCATTAATTCACCACCTATATGTTCTTACCCATTTCATATGCAGCCGCAAGCTTGTCATTACCGTTAATATCTCCTGCATCATTTACTCCACCGCAAAATACACTGCCTTTTAACTCAGCCTTCTCATAACAGTCAATCCATCCCTGAAGACCGGCGACTGCTTTTTCAGGAACGTATTCCTCATCTTCTGCAGCTGTTGCCATGAAATATACATCCCTGAATTTATATTCCTTTGGATACATTGAATTCATGCGGTCAATCAAAGTCTTCATCTGTCCGGACATTTCATAATAATAAATCGGTGTAGCCCAGGCAACTACATCTGCATTTAATACTTTCTCAGTGATTTCGATGGCATCATCCTTTATGACACATTCACCCTTGCTCTGACAGGCAAGGCATCCAATACAAAAGCCGATAGACTTACCCTTAAGAGAAATAAATTCAACAGTATTTCCTGCCTCCCTGGCACCTTCTGCAAATCTTTTAGCCAAAGCATCTGAATTACTGTTTGCTCTAAGGCTTGTGGAAATAACAACTACATTCTTACTCATTTTTAAGACACTCCTCTCTTGCTTCATCATCCCAGTTCAAGACGCCGGTTTTCATAGCTTCTTCGTACTTTGATATTTTGTATGTCAGTCTCTTAAGCTCGTCGTCATACTTCTTTTTCACAGCTTCAACCTCTGCCCGTGCTTCCTTAAGTAGGTTACACCGTGCTTCAAAGGTCGAATCGCCCATCATGAAAAGCTTGACATATTCAATAATCATTTCCACCGGAACACCTGCACTTCGCATACATATGGCATTTTCAACCCACTTAATGTCTGCTTCGGAATAGTTTCTTATTCCTCCTGCAGTACGGCTTACTTCCGGTATAACACCGACTCTTTCATAGTAACGTAGAGTATCCGGTGTAATATCATATTTCTCGCATACTTCTTTTATGGTCACAAAAATCACCACCTTCATTTTGTTGAGGATATAATACACCTTGGAGTTAACTCCAGGTCAAGAGCTAATTTGAAAACCAAATAAAATAATATATCATTCAATCAAGCATGGACTCGTTGTCCGAGTTGGGGACAAAAAAGAACCCACTACGTAAGTGAGTTCCTATCATTCCTCATATGTTCTTTATGTACCTGCAATTAGGGAAGTTACTGCATCCATAAAACTGACTTCCTGCATATGGTCCTTTCATTGTTGTTTTCAGTTTCAGTTTTCCTCCGCACTTTGGACAAACAAGATCAGCCTCGTAAGCAGTCGCAGTTTCAGACACCGTATCAACAATATGAGCCTCAACTATATCCTGGACATGCTTCTGTTTAATCTCATCCGACACCTGTGTAAAAGGGAAAAGTTTATCATAGATTTCAACCACTTGAGTTGCACTAAGTCCCAGTACCGTCTTTGCTGCAATATTATCAACGGTAATTTTCACTCTGTTTCTATTTATTACATGTATATTTGAACTGGAAACCTCTACCTTCTTAAGTGTGCATCGTTCTGAAAAAACAATAATCGAGTGCACCGGACTATTCTCACCAATCTGATTCTGCAGCCACTTAATATGTAGCTTATTCTGCATTATCGGATTAAGGAAATGCTCCTTATGAGATTTTCGTCCACTCGGCAAGGTCTGTGTCCATGTTTTCTGATACTCAGATCCGAAAATCCATCCGCTATAATTCTTACTTTCAAATACATATATACCGGAAGTATGTATCATTAGCACGTCAATTTCTGTCGTTTGCCCATTTTCTTTCGGAAGATAGCAATTGTATAGGAATTTAGCGCCATCATCCTCATACTTTCTTAGATACTTATATGTCAGATATTCACCATAAAAGCCTTTATTGAAACGTACTGATGCAAATGATTTGTGTGTGGTTTTAGCATAGTCAGTTTTTCCATATAAATATGCCGATATACCATACCACAGCGCAAATCCAATAACAAAAACAATTAATATACTCATAAACACCCCTTTAATTCTTTATCTGTTCCCACATTCTTTTATTCCTCAACCGATTGATTTCAAAGTTACTATGTGTCGATGCAATTTCTCCGGTTTCCATATCAAATTCATATCCATTTATAGTATTACCCCATGAGTTTACGCGGTTTATCACATATGCTTTAGAATGCAGAATTTCTTTTACAATTATTTGATTATCTGATGTTTGAAAAAGCAATTCATCTATTGTTTTCGTCTTTAATGGAAACAATTCATCCATAAATGAACTTGCTTTATCCATTATTCTATAAAAATACAGGTTATTCTTAGCTCGAGTCATAGCTACATAAAACAGCCTTCTTTCTTCCTGCAGTTCTTCAATTCTGTCCTGTTCCGTTCCTTTGGTCGATACTGCCGGGAACATACCATCAAACACATCTATCAGATACACCGTATCATACTCTAGTCCCTTGCTAGAATGAACGGTCGATAAAATGATACGGTTATCCCTAGGCTCCATCTGTTTTAACTGATTTTCCAATCTATCAAGGTGTTCAAAAAAAGATTGTATAGTATCATCTTCTTGTGCAAGTGACATTAATATTTCCACGTGACCTATACCGCTTCCTTTTTCATTCAAATAACTTGCATATCCATTGTCTAAAATATGCCTAATGGCATCAATCGGACGCATACCGGACATAGGCTTAATCTTTCTCTCAAAAGTTTCCGCCTTATCGCCATCATTCCTGCTTCCATAGGTGTACCACGCAAAGAGTGCCTCATAAATACTCTTTTTTTCGTAATATACTTTACCGCAAATACCCTTTATTTCTGTTTTTTTAATATAAGCACCGCACTTATAGTATATTTGCTTAAATGATTCTGCATCACGATCATTTAGTGCAAGCTTAAGAAACGCACGAATGTCATTAACAATGTGCTCGTGAAAAAAGAGTATTTCCTCAGGTTTGCTAATATATAACGGAATACCTTTTTTCAGTAATCTATCAGCTATAGGCAGTACACATGCATTATCTCTATATAATACCGCTGTTTGCGAATTACTGCTGATGAGCTTGTTTACAACATTTTCGTACTGTTCAATTCTGTCAGATACAGCTATGGCTGCAGGTTTGTTTCCTTTACCTCTGACGCCCTTCATTCTTTTAGGATATCGCTCGCTATTCTTAGCAATAAATGTGGCAGCCATATCCACGATATCATCCGTAGACCTATAATTGGTTTCCAACTGTAGGATGAAAGGATTCGGATACTCTTGCTTGAAATTGAGAAGAGCTTTAGGATATGCAGCCCTAAATCTATATATGCTCTGGTCCTCATCTCCAACCATAAATATATTGTTAGTACGGACTGAAAGTATTTTAATAATTTCGTATTGTATTTTTGAGGTGTCCTGCGCCTCATCCACACATAAATATTTGTACTTCTTATAAAGATTTTCCAATGCACGCGAATTCGTTTTCAGGATGTTGCACGCTTTAACGAGCTGATCATCAAAGTCAATCATACCAGTCATCTGCAGCCACGAAGAATATTTAGAATAAACCTCTGTAGCACTTTTCCCCCAGATAACCAGTTGTGCAATCTCTTCATCATTCAGCATCATATTTTTGATATAAGAGATGGTTGTTTGTGCTACCTTAACGTCATTATCTGTAGGGAATTCATACGGATAAAACTCACGATATATTTCCTTGATTTTTTTGCTTCTGTCAGCATTGCTTACAACGGAATAATACCGGTCATAATCCCTCACTATTTGCGTTGCCAAGCTGTTTATTGTTCTAAACTGAACAAAATCATTATTTCCAAATTTAGCGGTATATCTTTTCTTCATATCAGCCGCTGCACTTGTAGTATATGTGAGCGCAAGTATTTCTCTGGGTGATATCCCTTTACAATTAACCATATATCCTATTCGTGCAATAAGCGTTGTCGTTTTGCCACTTCCGGGAACAGCCAAAACAAGATTGGCTCCATCAACTGTTTCTACAGCTCTTTCTTGCTGAGCATCAAGATTAATATTGTACCTTTTCTTAAAATTCAAATACTCTTCATTTATCTGTATATCATTCCTATATGGTTCCGGACATACTCCGCCATTGCATTGAAAATACGATAAGAATTCTTCTTTTGTATATTCTTTTGAACAAACAAATCGTGAAAATCCATCGCCTGAAGATCTCTTAACTTTGTAAATTAATTGATCACCCATCTGAAGGAACAGTTCTATCTGTCCATTTTCCACATCATATCTATTAAATGTATTCCTTGGATGACTCCAGCTGAATGAAATAGAGCCATCGTTGTCACTGTCACGAGTTATTTTTCCTTCTTCGTATTCATCCGTTAAATCAAATAACCAAACAACCTTATATCCCAAATCGCTATAGAAACTGTTTCTCTTATTGAAAGAATCTGTAGAAAGAGAGCTGTGCTGAAACTCAATAACAGTCTTTCCGGTTAATACATCTGCTCTATGCTTAATATCCCCTAATTGAACAACAACCTCCTGGTTTGCAATCGGGAAGCACCTCTGCCATTCTCTATGCCACTCGGACATATCATATGAGCCTTCCCACAAATCACTACAGGCTTCCCCTGGTAAATGAGCAAAATAGTGATGCCTTACTTCACCACGTCTGGCCGATAATCCACGCAAGCAAACCGGGCAGAAATATGTCCTGCCCGGAACCGTATCGTCAATATAAATTAATCTGTTTTCGCCATCCATAGCGATGTACATAAACATCCTCCTCGTCTAAGAGTTATTTTTTATCATCTTCCATAACATAATAAAAACACTCTTCCCATGTGTACCCAAGTGCTTTACAAATCAAGCCGGATAAAAACGCGGTAGGAGAATACTGCCCTGTTTCCAGAGAACTAATAGTATTCTGCGTTGTTCCTACCATTTCAGCAAGTTTTGTCTGAGATAATCCTTTTTCTTGTCTAAACTCTTTAATATGATTTTTTAACTGTAAATGTGAATTCATATAAATAATGCTCCTATATAAATCAATACACAGAGAAGCGCCAAAATTCCATATATAATCCCTAATATTCGATCCTTACGAATATGGCTCTTCTTTCCATTAAAATAATAAAGGCAGGAACCAAACGTTAACAAAAGTGCAGGTTTGCCAAAATCTGCTTGTTTTTTTACAAGCCCATCCAAAACAAACATAGCTACACACAGCCCAACGCATATCATTGCGCCGAGTACTGCGCCCCTTCTTGTTGCTTCTCGTTCCGCTTCACCCACTTTATCCGGATTTGCCTGAACTTCAGCAAATAATTCTTCATCGGTAAGTTTCTTTTCCATTTTCCAAACTCCTTTACCAAGTTTTCCGATATACAGTTTACCAAGTTTACGGATATTTGTCAATTCATTATTTGATTTAAAATTTCATTTCCAAATACAATATAATCCAACTTAACTTCAAAAAATATCACCATATCCACAAGCAAATCCAGAGAAGGCGTTCTTGCTCCTATCTCAATCTTAGCCAATGAATTATCCGCTATGTTCAGTACTTCTGCCAGCTGTGCCTGTGTTAAGCCCTTTGTCTTACGAAGTGTGCTTATTCTTTTTCCTATTGCTTTTGAGTCAATGCCCATTCTCTCCTCTTTCCGGCTGATAACCAGAAAAAGGGGATGTACTGTTGTGCTCCTGTATGAAGGTATAAAAAAAGAACGCACGAGAAAGACCATTCCTAAACTGATTATCTTTCTCATGCGTCCGCGCAAGTCATGCTTAGACCGGCATCAGCCCGATCACGTTGCAGCAAGCTCACATATCATGAGGCCCTCTTTTAATTGTCTTTGTAAATTAGTTAAAACCAAATCTGATGAATTACATTCAAAAATAAGATCTAAATAAATATTTTGCCGTTCTTATCGGCATGAGCTACAATGTAGCCTTCTGTCATATTCTTAAGTGTCACTGTCCTAATGCACTTGTTGGTGTGGCACTTCATAATGATTCCATTTAACACCGGGGCATTGGAATCACCGGTTGTCTCCTCTTCAGGGAGCTTATCTCTTGCATATGCCATTGATTATTCTCCTTTGCTCCTTAGCTCGTTTTCCATATACTCATTCAAAAGATCCATATCGACTATTACACCCTTTCTGATGTGAAGATTTGCATTTGCTTTCTTCGCGACATTGACCATGGTGTAATAGGGTAAAGAAAAATAAGCTGCAGCCTGGGCATATGTAGCATACAGTCTTACCTTCTCCGGGCGGATGAATCGATCAAGCCTTGGGATTCCATCCGATTTCGTTTTTAGTGGTCGTTTATGTGCCATCACTACCTCCTTCCTGCCGGTGCAAAAAATCGTATACTTTTTTCGATATACGAATCTGACACGCAACTTATAAGATTTTTGTATGCAGAAACGCCCTATGCTTGAACGCGTGATGGAGCGTGACGGAAATCCGAAACGCAAAAAAGGACACCTCATAGCAGTCTAATGACTGTTATAAGATGTCCTATGTTATCTTAAGCTGTCCTTAAGAATGATATTTTATTGTAGGGCTGAAATCCAACACTATCCGACACGAATCGAAGCTTTTTGATGAGTTCTACAACACATCTCAAATTTCTACGACATTTGTTAGAGGATTTGATGAGGTTCCGTGACGCTCCGTCACGTTCCGTCCAGTGTCGTTTTGTAGTCGTCAGTGTCCGTCAGAATCCCATTAATTTAGCGATTTCATCGTTGGGAGCGCCTCCTGCGATTTTTCCTTATTTATCAATGCTTGTCAGGCAATAACTTCTGTGAAAAATCGCCCTTTTCATTTCATAACTTTATGTCGCTTTTAGCAGAATAAAATTGTAGTAAAAAGTTGGTAAAACGGTGTTTTTAACATTTGGGAGCTCAATCACAAATGTTGTCAGAAATCTTTTTTGCTCCAGTTAACATAATATATATTGACTGGGGCCATTTTTTTTGCTATATTATAGTTAACAACTCCCTCAGGCCTCTGCGGAAACGCATGCACACTTGAGGGCTTTCTGTTTATATAGGAGAATATTCATGGGTGAACGGGTTTTTAAAACGCTTGATCAGCAACTTGACATTTTAGTCACTCGAGGCGTAAACATTAAGGACGAAGATAGAGAATCCGCTAAAGATTTCTTGTTAAAGAACAATTATTACAGAATCAGCGGATATTCACTTACTTTAAGAAATCATGACGTGTTTTATGATAATGTTACATTTCAGAATATTGTTGACATATATAATTTCGATCATAAATTACGTCATATTCTTTTAGATTATTTGGAAGTAGTGGAAGTTCAAATCAAATCAGTATTTGCCTATGAATTTTCAAAGCAATATGGTGGTACAGGGTATCTTGATAGCAACAATTTTACAAATATAAGTGAATATCTTAGGATTATCAGCAAAGCCAATGAACAAAGGGATAAAAATTTTAGTGACGAAGCCTATATTCAGCATTATGTTAACGACTTGCAAGAAAGTATGCCAATTTGGGCTTATGTTGATTTGCTAACCTTTTCCGATATTTCAATACTCTATAGCATCTCAAAATCGGAACTTCAAAATACAATTGCTGATCGATTCGGGTTGAAAAACAACAACAAGTCTGATATTTTGAAAGAATATCTCAGAGGATTAACCATATTGCGAAATTTCTGTGCTCATGGCCGAAGACTGTTTAACAGGTTATTTGTTCGAAAGCCCACCTTAAACTCAAAGGAAAAGAAATTACTTCTTACAGACGAAATTGGGATTGTGGACAATTCCCATCTTTTTGGATTTATCCTTGAATTAAAAAGAATTCTTCCAGCTGATGATTATAGCAAACTTAAAACATCCCTCATAGACCTTTCCGATAAGTATCCATTTGTCGGAATGAAATACTATGGTTTCCATGAATACTGGAAAAACTTGATATAAAATAGATGATAAGGGCGTCAAAAGCACTGACGCCCTATGATACTTTGCATATTATATCACCCTAATCGTTATGATAAGTTGCTATTTTTATGATATCGCTTTTAGCAGAATAAAATTGTAGTAAAAAGTTGGTAAAAGGGTGTTTTTAACATTTTTTCTCATATGAAGATGTTCGCTGCCGTTTTGTAATATTGGCTTCCGCTCACATTTCATTATATTAGCACAAAATCGGTGTAAAATAATGACCTGATTACCTTATTTTTAGGGCTTTTCAGGCCGATTTGTAGTACGATTTGTAGTAAGATCACCAAATTTGTAGTACGAAAATCCGGTGCCCAGAAAGCCCGAAAACATGCTATTCCTTACATTTTTTTGCAATCACGACTCAGCCAACTTATCATCTACGCTCGTCTGGTATCATTATTGCTCACGAAAAATTGGTCAAAATGTGGTCATTTTTGCAAAAAAATGCAGACCTCAAGAAGTCTTGAAGTCCGCATAAACACTAGGTTTATTTATCCAAACTTTTCATCGTTGGGAACAGCAGCACATCTCTGATGGCCGGGCTGTTGGTCAGAAGCA
>JAKSRU010000113.1 GCA_024403475.1 Lachnospiraceae bacterium
CCGCCTACAAGGTAAGCACCACCTTCATACAATTCAACCATGCTCATTGTTTTTCCTCCTAATATTAAGTATCAAATGATACTGTCAGTGCATTTTTATGCACATTTTTTCAAAAAAAAGCTGTCCCCGAGACTTCCATCTTCGGAAACAGCCTTACTTTTGTGTATTATATGATAAAAACAGCCTATTCGCAAGCAAAACGCCTATAAATCTGAATATGATTCCTTAGTTTTTACAAACTCGTCCAGATTGGCTATAAAGCAATCCACTACGCAGGGATCAAAGTGCTCTCCACGATCCTCTACAATAATCTGCACCGCTTTTTCAATAGGGAATGCATCTTTATACGGCCTTTTACTCACAAGGGCATCAAATACATCTGCCAAAGCCACTATTCTGGCTGCAATATCAATCTCCCTGCCCTTCATTCCCAGATAACCCTTGCCGTTCCATTTTTCATGATGCTGCTTGGCAATCACTCTTGCCTTTTCCATCATTTCTCCGGGAGCCTTCTCCATCAGCTTTTCACCGACAGTTACGTGGGTTTTAATCACATCGAACTCTTCGGCGGTAAGCTTGCCGGGCTTATCAAGGATTGCTGAGGGGATGTTAATCTTGCCTACATCATGCATCATAGAAGCGACTCTCAAAAGATTGGTCTCTTCATCCGACAGACCGAGTCCGCTTGCAAGTATTCTGGTGTACTCCGATACTCTCTTAACATGCTGACCGGTTACCTCTGATTTATACTCAACCACCTCTGCCAGCGAAATGATAATCTGCTCCGAAACTTCCCTGAGCTGTCTGTTGGCTATATCCAGATTGTATCTCTTGTATAGCGCATCAAAGCTTAAGTTAATTATTACGCACAGCTCATACAAAAACTCCGGTGCTATCCGCGACTCATCATAATTAACTGCTATGAATCCGAAGAGCTCTTTATCCGAGTGAATCGGAATCATTATTACATGACCATCCTCACCTGCAATCGCACTCAGTGAATCGTCGCACTCTTTTATAGAGATAGGCTTGATAAGCTTTGAATTTTCATCGTTGATATAATTTCCAAGCAAAACCAGCGGATAATCATCCCCCATGAGGAAGGACGGCACACCAACCATATCTGCAAATTTTTTGACAAGATATAGACCATAGGCTTTCACGCCGACAGGTTCAATATATTTCGGAAGATATTCAAGGACTGTATCTATTACACATTCATCATTGATAGCAACAATCATTCCGTTGATATCATGTCTGAACTCTCTTTCCTTTTCCAGACGTGTAAACAATCCTGAAATAGTCTCATTATGCTCCTGCTTTTCCTTGGTCGGGCAACCACAGGATTCTGTAAAATTAATCTCGCAGGGAATTCTAATCGTGCTCTCGGGGAACTTGTTCTCCTTGAGCATACTTTCCAAAACATCACATATACAATTGCTCGTAATCTTCGGATCATATTTTGCGGTGGTAAGCTCCGGTGAAAAAAGCTCTGTCTCGCGAATACCACCTATTCCGGTCACCTTAACATCCTTCGGAACATCGTATCCTTTTTCCCTAAGATACTTGCAGACCGCGATGGCCATCGCATCATTTGCACACACAAACGCATCCGGCATTTCAAAGCCTTTGGCAAAATATTCATCCAGTGCTTCCCTCGTGGGTCCACCCCAGAATCCGCCATATAAAATGCGATTATTATCTATCTCAATATTATGTTTTTCAAGTGTACGGATATAAGCCTTGAGTCTGTAATCGAATGCGACATCATCCTTATTGCCTGATATAAAATTAATCTTACTGCAGTGATGTTCTTCGATCAGATGTGAAATGATTTGTCTGATTGCGCCATCGACATCATAATTGATATTATACATGCCATCGATGGCAGACTTTACCCCTATGACAGGGATATCCATTTTCTTGGCGATTGCCAAAATTGAGTCCCGAACTGAAGGCACCTTTACCATATCAGCAAAGCAGACTATGGCCTCCGGCTTTTCATACTCGAGAAAATGATATATCTCCTGCTGAATACGGTCGTTGTTAGTGTCGTAATCCAGGTTGGAAAATGGTGCAAATATATGTAATTCAAATCCTCTTTTAGTAGCTTCCCTGCAGAATTCACCCATCATGCGATGCATAGACAACTGATTTATTACTGCAGTGCATACCCCGATTTTTATCCTTCTATTCATATATCCCCATTGCATAAATTGTGAACACAAGTTGCCTATATATTATATCACTTCTTTTTTAGCCTTGACAATGGCTCTGCCTCTCCATTTACCGCTTCTCCAGCGTCCCATGGTGACGAGACCTCGTAAAAATTCATCCGAAGCAGTTCCCATAAATACTCCGGCTACACCGATTCCAAAGCCTACACCCATCATATAGCCAACTGTTGCACCAATGCCCCACATCATTCCCAATCCGACAAACAGCGGGAACCAAATATCTCCGGCTGCCTTGAGGCTGCTTACAAATGTCATATTCAGGCATCTGCCGATTTCTATAACTATATCAACAAGCATAATCATTGAAGCCAATTTTATGACCTGTGCATTATCAGTAAAAATTTTAAGCGTAAACGGACTAAGCACCCAGTTAACGGTAGCTAGACCTATGGTTATCGGAAGCGATATTTTTAGTGTTGAAAATACTCTCTTATAGGCTGCATCTTCCTCACCCGCACCAACAAGATGTCCGGTAATAATCTGAGTAGCCATAGCTGCAGAATTAGAAAATACCATCGAAAATGAAATCAGCGAAGCGCTGTATACTTTAGCGTTTACCGCCTCGGGACCCATCTTGTTAATGAGACTCAACAGGAATATCTGGTATAAGTTGTAAAACATATTTTCACCGGCAGAAGGCAAACCTATTCTGATCATACTCAGCAGTAATCTTCCGGGGAACGGTCTGATATAACGCAATCCGAAATTACCGATTTTCTTTGCATAAAAGAATGCGATTGCCACTATCAGGGCAACAACTCTCGCAGTTGCAGTTGCGATGGCAACTCCGGCCACGCCCAAATTCAAGAATTTAAGCGGACCATAGAGGAATACATAGTTTCCGACAATGTTAATCACATTGATTACTATAGAAATAATCATGCCTATATTTGCATAGCCGTTACACCGCAATATCTGCAGCATTACATTATAAAGTGCCAGGAACACCATGGTTCCACCCACGATATTGATATAGGTATATGCATCCTCAAGCATAATATCCGGAACACCTATTGCGTGCAGAATAATCCGTTTTGCAAAGACAAAGCTCCAGCTAAACAGCATACCGGTGATAAAGTTGACAAACATAGCCAGCGTATAGATGGTGTTCATCTTATCATATTGCTTGGCTCCCAGATACTGCGCCACAACTACGGAAGTAGCAGTTGCAATTATATTGAAGGTAAGATTAAGAAACATCATTACCTGATTTGCATTACCTACAGCTCCTACCGCATTCTGCGAATAATGGCTCAACATCATAGTATCCACGTTGTTTACCAAAATATTGAGCATCAACTCACCAAATATAGGTCCCGCAAGCAGCATCAAAGGTGTCGCCGCATTAATTTCTCTTTTTGCCTTAGCCATATAGCTCCTTTATATATCCGTATAAATCAGCCAAACACATGGCATAATTTGTACATTATAATCATTTTTCTTAATTGCCTATCACAATATATACCCCGTCGCTATATTCTTCTATCAAAAAAGACCGCAAAGAATGTCAATTAATGCCATTCTTCGCGGTTCTTTATAAAAATAATTCAATTTGTAATAATTTATTTCACATTGCTTAATGTTTTATCAAAATATTTCACAATGTAATAAATTAGTTTTTAGAAGAGCTCTTGGTTGACTTGGTTGCAGGCTTTTCTTCCTTGAGAACAACCTTATCAAGATGCCAAATCTCATCAACATACTGCTGAATAGTACGGTCTGAGGTAAACTTACCGCAGCTTGCAGTGTTGAGGATTGCGCTCTTTGCCCAACCTGCCTCGTTCTTGTAAGCAGCTTCTACTCTCTTCTGTGCTTCAGCATATGACTTGAAGTCCTTGAGAATAAAGTAAGTGTCTGCCTTAGAGGTTGACTGAGTGTTAAGCAATGAATTGTAAAGAGGTCTGAACAGCTCGGTATCTGAATTGTAGGTACCGTTGATGAGCTGCATAAGCACCTTTCTGATGTCAGGATCGTTGTTGAAAATCTGCATAGGATCATATCCGCCGTGATTTTCAAAATTAATAACCTCATCAGATGAAAGACCGAAGATAAATGCATGCTCTGCACCAACTTCTTCAACAATCTCTACATTAGCACCGTCCATAGTACCAAGGGTAAGTGCACCGTTAAGCATGAACTTCATGTTTGAGGTACCTGATGCCTCCTTGGAAGCGGTAGAAATCTGCTCTGATACATCTGCTGCTGCAAAGATGTGCTCTGCAATTGCAACGTTGTAGTTCTCGATGAATACAACCTTGATTTTTCCGTTGATAGAAGCATCATTGTTAATCACATCTGCTACTGAGTTGATAAGCTTAATGGTAAGCTTAGCATTACGGTAACCTGCAGCTGCCTTAGCACCGAAAATGAAGGTTCTGGGATAGAATTCCATATCCGGATGCTCCTTCAATTCATTGTAAAGATACATTACATGAAGGATATTCATAAGCTGTCTCTTGTACTCGTGGAGACGCTTTACCTGTACGTCAAAGATTGAACGAGGATCTACCTCAACACCGTTGTGCTCCAGGATATACTTAGCAAGGCGAACCTTGTTCTGATACTTGATGTTCATAAACTCGTGCTGAGCCTTCTCATCATCAGCATATACCTTGAGGGCGCTAATCTTGGGAAGATCGGTAATCCACTCGTTTCCGATATGATCGGTTACCCAGTCAGCAAGGAGCTGGTTGCCGTGGAGAAGGAAACGTCTCTGTGTGATACCGTTGGTCTTGTTATTGAACTTCTCAGGGAACATCTCATAGAAGTCACGAAGCTCCTGCTTCTTGAGAATCTCGGTATGAAGCTGTGCAACACCGTTTACAGAATAGCCGGCGCAGATAGCCATATGAGCCATCTTAACCTGTCCATCGTATACGATAGCCATCTTACGAATCTTCTCATTTACATCAACACCGGGAACATTTGAATATCTGTTCTGGATATCGATGATGAAACGACGGTTGATTTCTTCAACAATCTGATATACACGAGGAAGAAGTCTTGAGAAAAGCTCGATAGGCCACTTCTCGAGAGCCTCTGCCATAATTGTATGGTTGGTATAAGCACAGGTCTTGGTAGTAACATCCCATGCCTCTTCCCAGGTAAGATAATAATCATCCATGAGCACACGCATAAGCTCTGCGATTGCTACAGTGGGATGTGTATCATTAAGCTGGAAGGTAACCTTCTCGTGGAACTTACGGATATCGTCATGCTTTCTCATGTACTTCTCAACTGCTTCCTGAACAGATGCAGAAATGAAGAAATACTGCTGCTTTAAGCGAAGCTCCTTACCTGCATAGTGGTTATCGTTGGGATAAAGGACCTCAACAATATTTTTAGCAAGGTTTGCCTGCTCAACTGATCTCTGATAATCGCCCTTATCAAAAGCATCCAACTGGAAGCACTCGATAGGCTCAGCATCCCAGATTCTGAGGGTATTAACGATACCGTTTCCATATCCGATGATAGGAAGGTCGAAGGGAATAGCTCTTACTGAGGTATAACCCTCCTGTGTGAATACGCTACGACCGTTCTCGTCGGTTCTGCAGCTTACATATCCGCCAAACTTAATCTCCTTGGCATACTCGGGACGACGAAGCTCGAAGGGGTTACCATCTGCAAGCCAGTTATCGGGAACCTCTACCTGATAGCCATCCTCAATCTTCTGCTTGAACATACCGTAACGGTATCTGATACCGCAGCCGTATGCAGGATATCCGAGAGTTGCAAGTGAATCAAGGAAACAAGCGGCAAGTCTTCCGAGACCACCGTTACCAAGCGCTGCATCAGGCTCCTGATTCTCAATAGCGTTGAGATCAAGTCCAAGCTCCTTACATGCTTCCTTTACAGGCTTGTATGCCTGCATATTAATCATATTGTTGCCCAAAGCACGTCCCATAAGGAACTCCATGGACATATAGTAAACCATCTTCGGGTCTTCTTTTTCATATGCCTTCTGTGTATCCATCCAGCTCATGATAATCTGGTCCTTGATAGCATATGATACAGCCTGGAAAATCTGCTGAGGAGTAGCTTCCTCAAGAGTCTTACGATAGAGTGTTGCCACATTGTAAAGCACGCTTCTCTTAAACAATTCCTTGTCGAACTTTACCTTTTTGGTTGTGGTTGTACTTTTCATGGTTCGTCCTCCTATTTCAGTTCAGGTTAACAAGTTTCCCAATACTTTTAACCTAAGCAATACTTTCCCCTGTTACGACAGTTCATATTTTTGAATCCGAGCGGAAGTAAAAAACTGACTTAATCAGCAGACTAAATAAGCATGTAAAAAAATCGTTTTCCGTCAGATGCAATTAATAGATTGCCGCGAAATTTCGCAGCAATCTATTAGATTATAGCACATATATTAGATTTGCTCTACAGAAATAGTAACATTTTCTCCGTTGATGCTCCATTCCTTGGTCACTGCATAGGTCTTACCGGTGGTAAGCTCGTCTGCAAGTACCTTACCGCAGATAGCATCCTTATTCTTGTCAGCAATAGCTGCAAGCTTATCATTACCGTTGAGAGATACTCTGATATGGTCGGTAACCTGGAAATCAGAATCCTTTCTCATGGTCTGAATCTTAGAAACGATTTCTGCTGAGAAGCCTTCCTCGATAAGTTCTTCAGTAAGGTTGGTATCAAGAACAACAGTCATCTTGTTGTTCTCCTGTGATACATAACCCTCCTTCTGAGCCATCTCAATAAGAAGATCTTCCTTGGTAAGCTCTACAAGTGTTCCGTCTACCTCGAAGGTAAGGAGCTCGCCTGCATTGAGCTTGTCCATTGCAGCATTTCCATCAAGGCTTGCAAGAGTATTCTTGATACCGCCAAGCTGCTTGCCGTACTTAGGTCCGAGTGTACGAAGCTGAGGCTTGAAGGTGTATGAGGTAAAGTCTCTTACATCATCAGTATACTCTACAACCTTTACATTGAGCTCCTCACGGATGATATCCGAATAGAAGCTGTCAAGCTCACGTCCGTCAGCAGTCTTGATGTACATCTTGCTGATAGGCTGACGATTCTTGATTGCTGCATCATTTCTTGCTGCACGTCCCATAACTACTGCATCAAGAACTTCGTCCATGCTTGCTTCAAGCTCTGCATCAATCATAGCCTCGTCAACTACAGGGTAATCGCAAAGGTGGATTGACTCGGGTGCATTAGCATCGATGCTGCATACAAGGTTAAGATAGATTTCCTCTGTCATGAAAGGAATCATAGGTGCTGAAGCCTTACAAATAGTAACAAGTGCGGTGTAAAGAGTCATATAAGCATTGATCTTATCCTGCTCCATTCCCTTTGCCCAGAAACGCTCACGGCTTCTGCGGACATACCAGTTACTCATATCATCTACGAACTTCTCAAGTACAGCGCCTGCCTCAGGGATTCTGTACTTATCAAGGTTATCATCAACAGCCTTAACGGTTGAATTAAGTCTTGAAAGAAGCCACTTATCCATTACAGGAAGCTTGTCATACTCAAGGGTATACTTGGTTGCATCAAATCCATCAATATTTGCATAAAGTACGAAGAATGCATAGGTATTCCAAAGAGTACCCATGAACTTTCTCTGACCTTCCTGAACAAGCTTACCTGAGAAACGCTTGGGAATCCAAGGTGCTGATGCAGTGTAGAAGTACCATCTGATAGCATCTGCGCCATACTGCTCAAGTGCATCAAAAGGATCTACCGCATTACCCTTAGACTTACTCATCTTCTGACCGTTCTCATCCTGAACGTGTCCGAGAACGATTACATTCTCATAGGGTGACTTGTTGAACAAAAGGGTTGACTCAGCCATAAGTGAATGGAACCATCCGCGAGTCTGGTCTACTGCTTCTGAAATAAATGCTGCAGGGAACTGCTGCTCAAATACTTCCTTATTTTCAAAAGGATAGTGATGCTGAGCAAAAGGCATTGCACCTGAGTCGAACCAGCAGTCAAGAACCTCGGGAACACGCTTCATGGTCTTGCCGCACTTAGGGCAAGGGAAGGTAACCTCATCGATATAAGGTCTGTGAAGCTCAACCTTTGCTGCATCGGGATTACCGGCCTTTTCAGCAAGCTCTGCACGGCTACCGATACACTCACGGTTACCGCACTCACACTCCCAAATATTGAGGGGAGTACCCCAATAACGGTTACGAGAGATTGCCCAGTCCTG
>JAKSRU010000114.1 GCA_024403475.1 Lachnospiraceae bacterium
TTATAAGCTATTTTTTTCCATTCATCTAAAAGTGCCATTTCTTTACCACCTTAATATTTATTATATATGACGTAAGCAGGTCTTGATTCAAGATATCGAACCTGTTAGCATTCCGCCACAAAGTTTAGTATATATCAAAAACAACTTTTTCACAAGTTATATTAGTAGAAACAAAATACTATACAAATTCCTCCCCCGAAATTTATTGCAGATTGTCCAATTGACACTTTTAGGCATATACCATTATCATTTTCCTCATCAATCCGCTTCAATGCCGGTACAAAAATCTGTCATTTCTGACATCAATTCTCAATATAAAAACAATCTTAAATTTTGTGAGGTAAATATGAATAACTCGCTTCTCGCCGCAGAGGACTATTCTGCCCTCGCCTGGCTTTGTTCCATCAAAAACTTTAACGGCAAGCTGGGTATGCGTTTTATAAACAGCCTGTCTTCTCCCAAGGAAATCATGAATTTAACTGACTCGCAGCTTAAAGAAATTCTTACTCCGGCTGCATTAACAGCCTTTATCAAAGCAAAAAAGGAAAAACCTTCAGAGCTCGTTCAGGAAGCATTACTGCAGCATAATACTACGTTTATTTCATATTATGACTCAACCTATCCCGAGCATCTGAAAAATATTCCTGATGCTCCATTAGGATTGTTTGTTCGCGGCAAGCTTCCGTCAGATGCCGCTCCTTCTGTAGCAATCATCGGCGCCAGAAATTGTTCGGAATACGGCATACATATAGCCACAGAGCTCGGCAAATATCTCGGCAGCATAGGTATTCAGGTTATAAGCGGTATGGCCTGCGGTATTGATGGTATCAGTCAGAGAGCTGCCATTAATGCAGGCGGGACTTCATATGGTGTACTCGGGAGCGGTGTAGATGTCTGCTACCCTCCTTCCAACAAAAATCTCTATGAAGCACTGTTATCCTCCGGAGGTATCATTTCCACTTACGGTATGGGCGAACCTGCTATAGCATCTAACTTTCCTCCTCGTAACCGAATCGTCAGCGGTCTTGCCGATGCCATAGTTGTCGTAGAAGCCCGTCAAAAAAGCGGTACGATAATCACAGTAGACATGGCCTTAGAGCAGGGTCGGGAGGTTTATGCCGTTCCCGGTAGAATTACCGACAGATTAAGTGATGGCTGTAATGGTCTGATAGGACAGGGGGCAAATGTATATCTGTCTCCCGAAATATTTGTGACTGAATTGATGGAATACTTAAGTAATAATTCTGTTTCACAAAATAAAGAAAGACTCCATCGTACCTTCGAAGGCACCGAACATGTTCCGGCCGGTTTGGATGAGGAGCAGGCTTATATTTATTCGCAATTAAGCATTACTCCACTCAGTGTAGAGAGTATCTGCGACAAGATAAACTCTCATTCGGAATCGAATTATTCATATTCCCAAGTCTCAATGATACTAATGCAGCTAATGCTGGATAATCACGCCAAACAGGTTAGTCAGGGCTATTTTGCCAAGGTTCTGTAAATAACCCTCAGTTATTTCTCATGAATAAATAATCTATAAATAGAAAGGAAAATAAATGTACAGCAAAATAATATCCGGTACCGTGCTTGGCGTATCAGCAATGATTGTCAACGTAGAAACCGATATCTCCTCAGGTCTCCCATCCTTCATAATGGTCGGGTGTCCCGGAAGCGAAGTTAAAGAATCGAAGGATCGAGTCTGGGCTGCTCTCAGAAATGCAGGCCTGCAGATACCTGTAGCTAAAATCACTGTTAATCTGTCTCCTGCGGATTTGCACAAGGACGGAACCTCCTATGATTTACCTATATCAATCGGTCTTCTCACCAGTGCAGGTATTTTACCGGAGAATGCCTCAAGCAACATATTATTCCTGGGTGAATTGGGACTAAACGGAGAAATCAAACCGGTCAAAGGAATTCTTCCTATTGTTCGTGAGGCTGCCGCGCAAGGATTCAGTGAATGTATTGTTCCCATTGATAATGCCTACGAAGGTTCTGTAGTTCCCGACATTATTGTCCGAGGAGCCCAAAACATAATTCAGGTCATTGATTACTTGAAGGAAAAACGTGATGAAATAATGCCGCGCGTGCAGACAGATGTATATTCCTTATTTGCAGATACAGACAGCAACATAACCGATGATTTTTCTGATATTAACGGACAGGAGGCCGCTAAAAGAGCTGCTGTGATCTCAGCTGCCGGATTTCATAGTCTGCTGATGACAGGTCCTCCCGGCACAGGCAAATCTATGATAGCCAAAAGACTGCCGGGCATTCTCCCACCACTTACCTTAGACGAAAGTCTTGAAGTCACTTCCATATACAGCATTGCAGGTAAGCTCGAAAAAAAACAGGCGCTGGTACTGCATAGAAGTCTGCAAAGCCCGCATCATTCCATAACCCTGCCTGCTATGGTAGGTGGCGGAGGCATCCCTAAACCCGGTGCTATTTCACTTGCACATCGCTCAGTATTATTTCTTGATGAGTTTACCGAATTTGACCGACACATCATAGACAGTCTACGCCAGCCTATCGAAGACAAGGTTGTTCATATATCCAGAGCACGATATTCACTCTCATATCCGTCTGATTTTTTACTGATTTGTGCAATGAATCCATGCCCCTGCGGCTATTACCCCGACAGGAACAAATGCAAATGCTCTGATTCCGCAATCCAGCGATATCTGGGCAAGGTATCCGGTCCGATACTTGACAGAATCGATATGTGTGTAGAATTACATTCTATTGATTATGAAGATATGAATCCCTTCTCTAAAAATATATCTACGTATAAAAAAGGACCTTCCAGCATCGATATGCGCGCACAGGTCATGCAGGCACGCGATATCCAAAAGGAGCGCTTCAAGGGCACGGAATATCGTTTTAATTCCGATCTTAAACCGAATGATTTTGAAAACTATTGTCATCTCGGAAAAAGTGAAATGAATTATATGGAAAGTATTTATCGAAAGCTCAATCTGAGTATACGCTCTTACCACAGAATACTGAGAGTATCACGCACCATAGCTGATTTAGCCGGCAGCAAAGATATTTTGAAGGAGCATCTTCTTGAAGCCACCGGCTACAGACCTGATATGAATTATTGGAACCTGTAATTATAATCAAAGCTGTAATCATAATCAAATTTGTTATCGAAAAATTATTCTTACATTTTTTAATATTATATCGTATAATTGTTCCTTGGCTGTTCTATAGCCCTATCATACATATATAGAAAGCAGGTCATTATGTCGAACAAAGAAGTTATATCAAAGCAAGTAAACGCATCAACTGTAGAAAAAAAATCGGGTACAGAGAACAAAATGGGTACAATGCCCGTCAACAAGCTCTTAATCACAATGTCTCTTCCAATGATGGCATCGATGCTTGTTCAAGCACTTTATAATATTGTAGACAGTATATTTGTATCAAAAATTCATGAGGATGCCCTTACAGCAGTATCTCTTGCATTCCCGCTTCAGACACTGATGATTGCAGTTGCAATCGGAACCTCTGTCGGTGTTAATGCTATTCTCTCAAAAGCATTAGGAGCCAAGGATTCAAATACAGTTAATAAAGCTGCCGTGAACGGAATCTTTTTATCTGTTATAAGCTTTATCGTATTCTTTGTAGTAGGCTTTACCGCTGTAAAACCCTTCTATGCAACCCAGACCGACAATATCCAAATCGTAAATTACGGTATTGATTACCTGACAATAGTAATGTGTGCTTCCATTGGTATCTTTCTTCAGACTATGTTTGAAAGATTACTCACATCAACAGGAAAAACTCTTTTATCTATGGCAACACAGGGAATCGGCGCATGTATTAATATTGTGCTTGACCCAATCCTAATCTTTGGATATCTCGGTATTGCTCCGCTCGGTGTAAAGGGTGCCGCTATCGCTACCGTAATAGGTCAGATTGTAGCTGCTATATTAGCTATAATTTTTAATCTCACTATGAATAAGGAAATCAAGATAAGCTTTAAGGGCTTTGCTCCTGATTGGAAGATCATCGGAAGCATTTATGTAATCGGACTTCCTTCAATCATTATGCAGTCAATTGGTTCCGTCATGGTATATGTAATGAACCAAATTCTTATCGGATTCAGTTCAACAGCTGTAGCAGTGTTCGGTGTATACTTTAAGCTTCAAAGCTTTATCTTCATGCCGGTCTTCGGCTTGAATACAGGCCTTGTTCCTATTATTGCATATAACTTCGGTGCCAAGAAAAAAGACCGTCTTATGAAGGCTTGGAAGCTTGCATGGATATATGCCACCGGAATTATGCTTTTAGGTGTACTTGCCTTTGAGCTTATCCCTAACTTGCTGTTCCTTCCCTTCGACGCTTCTGATGCAATGCTTCATATGGGAATCCCCGCTCTGAGAATTATCGGTATTCATTTCCCTGTTGCTGCATTTTGTATTGTAACAGGTACCTTATTCCAGGCTTTAGGAAAGAGCGTGTACAGCATGGTTACTTCCATCATGCGACAGCTCGTTGTATTACTTCCCGCTGCTTACCTGCTTTCACTTGCCGGCAATGTAAATTTAGTATGGTGGGCTTTCCCCATTGCAGAGCTCATGTCTGCTGCAGTCACCATCTTCTACTTCATTAGAATTAATAAAAAGATTATCAACAAGCTTGATGTTGCATCTGAATAAATTAATATGTATCACGATTCGTCTCAAAAATCAGATATGCTGCAAAAAGGCGCCTATGCATTTGCATAAGCGCCTTACTTTTATCTTATCATCTATGATGAAGCCTTTAATTAAAGCTTCATTTCCATTGCATCGGGATCCTGAGAGAAGTTGATTGCCTGCTCCTTATCGATACGTCCATCGTAGTAGAGCTGAAGGATTGCTTCATCCATAGTAATCATACCCATCTTACGGTTGGTCTGCATAACTGACTCGAGCTGATGTGACTTACCTTCACGGATAAGGTTTCTAACAGCATGGTTAGCATGCATTACCTCGAATGCAGCTACACGTCCGGTACCATCAGCGGTAGGGATAAGCTGCTGAGAAATAACTGCCTCAAGAACGTTAGCAAGCTGAACTCTGATCTGCTGCTGCTGATGAGGAGGGAATACGTCGATTACACGGTCTACAGTACTTGCAGCACCGATGGTGTGCAGTGTTGAAAGAACCAGGTGTCCGGTCTCTGCTGCGGTGATAGCAACTGAAATGGTTTCGAAGTCTCTCATCTCACCTACGAGAATAACATCGGGGTCTTCACGAAGTGCTGCACGAAGTGCGTTAGCATAGTTATTAGAGTCCATACCGATTTCTCTCTGGTTAACCATTGAGAGCTTATGCTGATGCAAATACTCGATAGGGTCCTCAAGGGTGATGATATGAGCATCACGGTTGTTATTAATCTTGTCAATAATAGAAGCAAGAGTAGTTGACTTACCTGAACCTGTAGGTCCTGTTACAAGGATAAGTCCTCTCTTTCTCTGATAAAGGTCTACTACAGAAGTAGGAACACCCAACTTATCAGCAGGAGGAACTATAGTACCTACAAGACGGAATGAAAGAGCTGCTGAACCTCTCTGCTTGAAAATGTTAAGACGGAAACGTCCAACACTTGCAATTGAGAAGGACATATCGTACTCACCACGCTCCTCAAAATATGCTCTCTGATTGTCATTTGTAATACTAAGAACTACGTCCAAAGTATCTGCGGGCATCATAATAGGATACTCGTCCATGGTAACAAGGTTACCGTTTACACGCATCTTAGGCGGTACACCTACAGTGATATGAACGTCACTGGCGCCTGAATTCTTCGCTTTAGCTAAAACTTCCTCAATGTCTAACATCTCTCTCAATCTCCTCCCAGATTATTTAATGCATCCGTATTCATGATATATCTGTTATCCAACGTTTTCATAACATCCATAACATAAATATCATTGTTGCTGTACAAAGATAAATCCAATATCGAATTATCCTTGAAACACAAAACAGTGGGTCTGAGTACATTAAACACATTCTCAGATAATACCAGTGCTTTCTCTCCGGTATTAAGCTCTACACTGACACCGGGAAATAATATATTCACGGAACTGATAAGTGCCGCAACAACCTCTTTATCATACCACTCGGGATGATCTATAAATTCCTTGATAGCTCTAACCTCAGAAATACTTTCACCGCTAAGGCTCATAGCTGTCAATTCATCGTATTTGTTGGCAACCAATAAAATTTTGGCTCCAATAACCATTTTGCGTCCGGAAATATCTACGCCATTTTCTATATCCATCTGCGTATGAATTGCCTGATTACAAATTCGTTTAATCGCAGGTCCGTCAGAAGCAAAGGATTCTTCAAGAAGATCGTAAGCATTGATGGTCTCCTGAAGCATATGTAAACGCTCTTCCGGCTCAACCTCACCACCATATACTGCCTCGTTCTTTGATTTTACTCTTCCGATATCATGAACCAAAGCGGCACGAATTAATTTATCCTGCTCGTCAATTGATACATTCATCATATGTGATATCATAGCACAAAGAATAGCCACATTAAGTGAATGTCTGGATACAAAATCGTTTCTGCTTCTCAGATTCTGATAAAAATTAATCTTGCTATCAAGATGAGCAAATTTTTTAGTAATCTGAGCACTGACGTTTGAACAATTTTTAGTATGCTTGGTTGAAATGATACGCTCTAATTCATCCTGAATCATCGCAACCATTACTGTCTGGAATCTCTCAAACTCTCTGTCCTCATCCGACATAGGCGGAAGCGGCTCCGCAGGCTCGAGAATATAAATACCAATCAATCCGAAATTTTTAACACTCGTGATGGTGCTGGTTGAAAGCTGTGAATCTCTGTCAAACAACAATACACCATTCTTGGCGTATATCGGTCTGGCAAGTCTCATTCCTATTCTTAAATCTTCCTGCTTGACAAATTTCATGCAAACATACTCCAAGAGAATTTCAAAATCGCAAAATTACAGATAAATTATACAATAAACCGCAAAATAAAATCAACCTTTCTGTACCAATTTACCACTTTTCATCCCAAAATAAATTGCGAGAATACATAATTGGCCAAATCCTGACCCTTTCTGCTTAAACATATAAATCCGTCTGAACATTCCAGCAATCCGTTCTTCACGTTTGCAGCAATCACATCGCCGTAAATCTCTTCAATGTCAGTATCAAATCTTCCTCTAAACTCTGCTTTTGATACTCCCCGAGTCATTCTCAGTCCCAGGAACATGAATTCCTCTATTTCATCTTCGCGGTTTAATAATATATCCTCTGAAAATGGCATATTATCAGTATCAGCTATCGCACTTCCATAATACTCAATGTATTCAGATATATTCCTTGTATTAGTCAGTCTCCTGCCCTCAAATAGTGAGGCTGCACCCAATCCCAAGCCTATATACGGTTTTCTGATCCAGTATCCGATATTATGTCTGCATTCATACCCCGGGATAGCAAGATTTGATAACTCGTACTCTTGATAACCTTCCTTTTCCAAACGGTCTATTATCATCCAATGCATTTCTCGCTCGGTATCCTCATCCGGAAGCATTAATTCACCCGCTTCATTCATTTTCCAAAACGCAGTGCCCTCTTCCAAAATAAGGCTGTATGCAGATATATGCTTAGGTCTGGGATTTAATTCCAATATCCTGTCTATACCCTTATTCAGGCTATCAATAGTCTGACCGGGTATTGCAGACATTAAATCGACATTAATATTTTCAAATCCACTCTTAACAGCATATGAGTAAACCTGTTCAAAGGCTTCATAGCTATGAATTCTACCCAAAGTCTTCAGTTCGTCATTCATAGTACTCTGAAGACCTATACTAATTCTATTGTATCCTGCATCACGACAGAGCTTTAATTTTTCAAAATCTGCTGTTCCGGGATTACATTCAAAGGTAATTTCTGCATCCCCGGCAACATCAAAGTATTCCTTAATGACTTTGAGCAAATCTGCCAAAGACTCTCCATCTAAAACGGTCGGCGTTCCTCCTCCGACAAATACTGATGTAACTATATAATCCGAAAGCTCTTTTTCATTAGTAGCGCCGGTTATGTCGGCATTACTTCTCATGTCTAACGCTTTAACGCGTATTTCATTCTTTAGTGCTTCCATATAAACAAAACGTGACTTTTCATCTGCCGGAGCAGACAAAAAGTCACAGTAAGCACATTTTTTTATGCAAAAAGGAATATGCACATAAAGCTCAAGTTCCTTTTTGCATTTATCTGTATAATTATTATTCATAATAATCTCCATTTCATTTTATGAAATGTGAGCGCACTAT
>JAKSRU010000115.1 GCA_024403475.1 Lachnospiraceae bacterium
ATCGGCGGTTTTTACTATGTAAAGACCGCCGATGGCGTTTATGAGTGCAAAGCCAGGGGTGTCCTCAGAAAGGATAAGAAAAAGCCGCTGGTTGGTGATGATGTGGTTATTGAGGTGCTCGATAAGGAACAGCTCTTGGGTAATCTTTTGGATATATATCCCAGAAAGAGTGAGCTGCTTCGTCCTGCGGTAGCCAATATCGATCAGGCACTCATTATTTTTGCGGTTACTAGTCCGCAGCCACCGCTTAACCTTGTGGACCGTATGCTTATTCTGTTAGAGCAGCAGGGACTGCCCTGTGCGGTAGCATTTAATAAGGCTGACCTTGATGAGAATGGTGAAGGCGAGAAGTTTAGGAAAATCTATGAGTCTGCCGGCTACAAGGTGTTTATCATCAGTGCGCGTGAAAACAAGGGCTTAGAGGAGCTGCATGAATTCCTAGAGGGAAAAACTACAACAGTTGCAGGTCCTTCAGGAGTTGGTAAGTCTTCGCTGATTAACCTTTTGGCCGGTCGGGAGGTTATGGAGACCGGTGATATTTCGGAAAAAATAGACCGAGGAAAGCATACCACCAGACACTCGGAGATTTTTTATCTTGATGATGAAACATATATCTGTGATACGCCCGGTTTTAGCTCGCTTGAGCTTTATATGGCAGGAATAGAGAAAGAGGATTTGTGGAAGTGTTATCCCGAATTTATTCCCGAGGAGCAGTATTGCAGGTTTGGAGGCTGCGCACATGTACATGAGCCCGGCTGCGGTATCAAGGAAGCGGTAAGTGAGGGCAGAATAGCGGCAGAGCGTTATGAGAATTACTGTCAGCTGTATGAAGGACTCAAGAATCGAAGAAAGTACTGAGCATACAGGTATTTTTAGTTTGGAGAAAAGTGTAAAGAAGAATATGAGATTAGACAGAAAAGAATACGAGAAAATTGCAAGACAGGCTGTAGCCGAAGGCATAGTAATGCTTAAGAATGAGAAGAAGGTGCTCCCTCTTGAGGAGGGCTGTAAGCTCGCTGTGTTCGGAAGAATGCAGAATCATTATTATAAGAGCGGTACCGGTTCGGGAGGAATGGTTAATGCTCCCGTAGTATGGGGAATTCTTGATGCGTTGAAGGAAGAAAAGGTAGAGCTCAACGAAAAGCTTTTGGCAGAGTATGCCAAGTTCGAGGAAGACCATCCTTTTGATCCCGGTGTGGGATTTGGTAATGAGCCCTGGTCTCAGGAGGAGATGCCGGTAAGTGAGGAGCTTGTACTTGAGGCTGCCAAGGAATCAGATATAGCACTTGTTATTATCGGCAGAACCGCAGGCGAAGAGCAGGACTATAAGGACGTCCCCGGTGCGTACAAGCTTGCAGAAACAGAGCTGGATATGCTTAAAAAGGTGCGCGCTAAGTTTAATAAGCTTGTGCTTTTGATGAATGTAAGCGCTGTGCTTGATATGAGCGAGATAGAAAAGGTATCTCCTAATGCTATTCTCTATGTATGGCAGGGCGGCGAAATCGGAGGACTCGGAACTGCAGATGTGCTTATGGGAAGAATAAGTCCTTCCGGTAAGCTGGTGGATTCAATCGTAAGAAATATTGAAGATGCTCCTGCATATCCTTATTTTGGAAATACCGAATTCAATAATTATTCGGAGGATATCTATGTAGGATATCGTTATTACGAGACCTTCGACAGAGATGCGGTAATGTATCCCTTCGGATTCGGTCTTTCATATACCAACTTTGATATCAGCGTAGAAAAAATCGAGGCTGTATCGCATGAGAAGAGCCAGAGTGCCGACGGCTGTGAGGATAAGGCAGATATCTACAAGTGCTTTGCAGGAGATGAAGCCTTCAGAGGGGCAATTAAGATTACCTCGGAGGTTAAAAATGTCGGAGAAGTTGCAGGTAAAGAGGTTGTGCAGGTGTATGTGAGCTGTGCACAGGGAGAGCTTGGTAAGCCCTCTCTTGTACTTGCAGGCTTTGCAAAGACTCAGCTTTTGGAGCCCGGAGCAAGTGAGAGGGTGGAAATCGTAATTGAGCCCTATACTTTTGCTTCATATGATGATGACGGTATCACAGATTATCCGTATTCTTATGTCCTTGAGAAGGGCGAGTATGGTATTTATGTCGGTGACAGTGTAAGAAATATTGCCAAGGTGGATTCTGCAACAATTGCAGAGACAGTTGTGCTTAAGACACTTAGTCAGCAGGTTGCTCCTATCAAGGAATTTGGCAGAATCAGACCCGAGGTTCCTACTGATCGTGAGCTCTTGCTTGTGGATGAGGAGGAAAGTCTCCCGCCTCTTTATGCGATGGATTTTGAGATGGTACCCACCGCACAGTACAATGATTTAGAGCGTGCCAAGGCTGATAAGCCGGAGTGTGCGGAGTATACCGGCGACAGAGGAATCAAGCTGGTTGATGTAAGAGATGGTAAAGCGAGCATGGAGGATTTCATTGCTCAGCTTTCGGATGAAGATTTATCTGCAATAATCAGAGGAGAGGGTATGGGAAGCCCCAAGGTTACTTCAGGAACGGCGGCTGCCTTTGGTGGAGTAAGCCCCTCACTTAAAGCCTTTGGAATCCCTTGCGGCTGTTGCTCTGACGGTCCTTCGGGAATGCGACTTGATTGCGGAACCAGAGCCTTCAGCCTCCCCAGTGGAACAATGTTGGCATGTACCTGGAACCTGGATATAAATAAAGAATTATTCAGATACCTTGGTATGGAAATGACCAAGAATCATGTAGATGTGCTTCTTGGCCCCGGAATTAATATTCACAGACATCCGCTTAACGGAAGAAATTTTGAATACTTTAGTGAGGATCCTTATGTAACCGGTAAGATGGCGGCTGCGCAGATTAGCGGCTTGAAGGCCAGTGGCGTCAGCGGAACCCTCAAGCATTTTTGCGCCAATAATCAGGAAACCAACCGTCATGGCGTAGATAGTGTGGTTTCGGAGAGAGCGCTGAGAGAGATTTATCTTAAGGGCTACGAGATTGCCATCAAGGAGGGCGGAGCAGATTCTGTAATGACCACCTATGGCGCTGTAAACGGAAGCTGGACTAATGGAAGACATGACTTAAATACCGCTATCCTTCGAGAGGAGTGGGGCTTTAAGGGTATTGTTATGACTGACTGGTGGGCAAAAATCGGTGACAAGGGTGGAAAGGTAAGTACCACTGATTTTGCGAGACTGGTGTTGGCACAGAATGATTTCTATGCGGTATGCCCTGATGCGGGAGTTAATTCCACCGGAGACAATACCTTAGAGGAACTGAAGGCAGGAAATATTACCAGAGGACAGCTCGCAAGATGTGCTTCAAATATTTGTGAGTTTTTAATGAATACCCACGCGATGGAGAGATTTGTAGGAGAGGAAATCGACCTTGAATGCATCGGCTTTGACGATGATGAGAGTGAGATAGATCCTTCAACCATCACTTATTATGAAATCGGAGATGGCACGGTTATCGACTTAAGTGAGGTTGATACAACTAAGGGAAATAACTATGTCATCGGTGTTGACTGCCCTAATAGAGGCGGATATTATATGGAGCTTACCGGCGGCAGCGAGCTTTCGGAGCTGGCACAGATTCCTGTGGCAGTATTCTTCCAAAGTGTTGCAGGTGGAACCTTTACCTTCAAGGGAACTGCAGGAGAGTGGATGACTATTTCCAGAAAGATTCTGTTGAGCTCACGCTATGGTGTTCTCAGGCTCTATTTTGGTGGAAACGGCCTGAAGCTTAAGGATGTAAAGTTTATCTTTGAGAAGGAAATGGATAAGGTAGACTGGGCGAATATTTCGGAATATATTTACGGATAATTTTTGTAAAATTTCAAAATGCGGAGAATGAGGTAAATTGCCTTGTTTTCCGCGTTTTTTTGTGTATTTCTTATGAAAGATTTGATGTATTATTGGAAAAATGTAAGCCTTTACATTTTTGCTTATTTTTGTTAGTATGAAGAAAATAAAGGAGGTAGTTCACATGGAACTTAGAACTGCAGCATCACCAAAAGATGTGAAGTATTATGACACAGACAGACTCAGAGAAGAGTTTTTGGTTCAGAAGGTTTTCAGACCCGGTGAGATTTATCTGGTATACAGTCACATAGACAGAATTATTTTTGGATCGGCTACCCCTACTGACAAGGCACTTACACTTGAGGCAGGAGCAGAACTCCGAGCAGAGTATTTTCTTCAGAGACGTGAACTTGGTGTAATTAACATTGGCGGAAACGGTAAGATTACCATTGACGGTAAGACCACCAAGGTAGCTCATCGCGAAGGCATGTACATCGGAATGGGAAATAAGGAAATCATCTTCGAAAGTGATGATGCCTCAAATCCTGCAAAGTTTTATCTTAACAGTGCACCCGCACATGCTACCTATCCTACAGTGCTTATCAAGCCTGAAGGTACACCCGAACCGGGCGTTGTCATCGTTAAGGATGAGAACAAGAAGGAACTCGGCACTATGGAGGAGGCTAACCACAGAGTAATCTGTAAGTACATACTTCCCGGACAGGTAGAGAGCTGTCAGCTTGAAATGGGTATGACACATCTTGAGCCCGGAAGTGTATGGAACTCAATGCCCTGCCATACTCATGACAGAAGAATGGAGGTTTACCTCTATTTTGAGATGAGTGAGGATCAGACTCTTATGCATTTTATGGGAGAACCTCAGGAGACCAGACATATCTGCATGCATAATGAGGAGGCGGTTATCTCGCCCAGCTGGTCAATTCACTGCGGATGTTCGATTAAGAACTATACTTTCATCTGGGGAATGGTTGGAGAAAACCAGGACTTTGATGATATGGATGAAGTAAGACCTATAGATTTAAGATAAATATTGACGGCAGGAAACCTAAATGAGGGGCCGCAAAATAAAACAATTAATGGAGGCAATATGAGCAACATTCTTGACAAGTTTTCACTTGAAGGCAAAGTAGCATGGATTACCGGAGCATCTTATGGACTTGGACTTGCATACGCAGTAGCATATCATGAGGCCGGTGCAAAGATTGTATTTAACGATATCAATCAGGATCTCGTAAACAGAGGACTTGAGGAATACAAGAAGAGAGGCATCGAAGTATTTGGTGCTGTATGTGATGTAACTAACGAAGAACAGGTTCAGCAGTTCGTTGCTGATGTTAAGGCAAACGTAGGACCTATCGATATTCTTGTTAACAATGCAGGTATCATCAAGAGAATCCCTATGACTGAGATGAGCGTCAAGGATTGGAACCAGGTAATCAATGTTGACCTTACCGGTCCTTTCATCTGCGCTAAGGCAGTTCTTCCTGATATGGTCGAGAGACAGAGCGGTAAGATTATTAATGCTTGCTCAATGATGTCAGAGTTTGGACGCGAGACCGTATCTGCATACGCAGCAGCTAAGGGCGGACTCAAGATGCTCACCAGAAATATCTGCTCTGAGTATGGTCAGTATAATGTACAGTGTAACGCTATCGGACCCGGATACATCGCTACTCCCCAGACTGCACCTCTTCGTGCTAAGGGACCTAACGGTGAGATGGCTCCTTTTGACAGATTTATCCGTTCTAAGACTCCTGCACAGCGTTGGGGACGTACTGAGGACCTTATGGGCCTTGCAGTATTCCTTGCTTCACCTGCTTCAGACTTCATTAATGGACAGGTTGTTTACATCGACGGCGGTATTTCTGCTTATATCGGACAGGATCCTAACAATCTTGACGAGTCTAAGTTCGCAGACGAGATCGAAGAGCAGCCTGATGTTAAGGTTAACGACTAAGAGGTGGCGAAATGAAGATTGCACTTATTAATGAGAACAGCCAGGCAGCTAAGAATGAGATGATTTTTGCTGCACTCAAGAAGGTTGCAGAGCCTCTCGGACATGAGGTGTTCAACTATGGAATGTATGGCGCTGAGGATCCTAATTCACTGACATATGTTCAGAATGGTATTTTAGCAGCAGTGTTGCTTAATTCCGGTGCTGCAGACTTTGTTGTTACCGGATGCGGAACGGGTGAGGGTGCTATGCTTGCATGCAATTCGTTCCCCAAGGTTCTCTGCGGTCATATTCAGTCACCGCTTGATGCTTATCTTTTTACTCAGGTTAATGACGGTAACTGTGTTGCACTTCCTTTTGCTGAAAACTTTGGCTGGGGCGGAGAGCTTAAGCTTGAATATATTTTTGAAAAGCTTCTGTGTGCACCCGGTGGCGGAGGATATCCTCCTGAGAGAGTAGTTCCTGAGCAGAGAAATAAGAAGATTCTTGATTGCGTTAAGGAAATCACTCATACAGATATGGTGACTATACTTGAGAAGCTTGACAGAGAGCTTGTTAAGGGTGCTCTTGGCGGAGAAAAATTTGCAGAGTATTTCTTTGCTAACTGCAAGGACGAGGCTATTGCTGAAGCAGTTAAGAAGGTATTGGCATAAAAGGCATTGAGGCAATAATCTTAAAAATATTAAGGCCTCGAACAGATATTGGATATTAAGGAGAATTAAAATGAATCAGGTATTAGAAGATCTTTCAAAAATCGGTATTGTTCCCGTAGTAGTTATCAACGATGCAAAGGACGCTAAGCCCCTTGCAGAGGCACTTGTAAAGGGCGGACTTCCCTGCGCAGAGGTTACCTTCCGCACAGAAGCAGCTGAAGAGTCAATCAAGATCATCAGCGAGAATTTCCCTGATATGCTTGTTGGCGCAGGAACTGTTCTCACTACCGAGCAGGTGGACCGCGCAGTTAATGCTGGTGCAAAGTTTATCGTAGCTCCCGGCCTCAATCCTAAGGTTGTTGAGTACTGCGTAAATAAGGGGATCCCTGTAGCCCCCGGAACTGCTACTCCTTCCGAGATGGAGCAGGCTATGAGCTTTGGACTTGATGTTGTTAAGTTCTTCCCTGCAGAGAATAACGGCGGCCTTTCAATGATTAAGGCGGTTGCAGCACCTTACGTTGGTCTTAAGTTCATGCCTACCGGCGGAATTAATGCAACAAATGTACGCGATTATCTTGCATATGACAGAATTCTTTGCTGCGGTGGTAGCTGGATGGTAAAGGGCGATCTTATCAAGGCGGGAGACTTTGCTAAGATTGAAGAGCTCACCAGAGAGGCAGCTCAGATTGTTAAGGAAATTCGCGGCTAATATTGCAGCGGATATTAATTTAATGGGAAAATGAAATCAGAACCCGAGACGTTTCGTTTCGGGTTCTTTGCGATTATGTTGATAAATAATGCGATTATGTTAATAAACAATAAAATAAATCATGAAAATAAGCGAAAAAAGTGCTATTTGCTTAAATTTATATTAATTTTTAGCATTTTTAATGAGGAAAATTATATTTTGGGTTAATATAAAATAAATAGATAAATACGCAAAATTAGTATATTTGAAAGCGTTGAGGGAGAATAACGTGAAGAAGAGATTATTTTTATCCGCTGCTGTTTTGGCACTTGGAACAGTGCTGACCGCATGTGGATCAAGTGGTGTTGAACAGCTCAAACAGACCGGAATCATGACAGATTATTCATCTATGGTTACACTTGGCACATACAAGGGACTTGAAGTGACAGTGGATGCGGTAGAGGTTACAGATGAGGACGTTAGTGTTCTGATTGATGATATATTGTTCAACTATTACAGCCTGTCATCGCAGGATGGGAATACAGATTATGTATGGGACGATGCAACTGCCTCACTGATTTCTGACGGAAAATACACTACCACCAAGGAGTATGAGGATTACAGACGCCAGGGCATGCTGGAGGAAAGAAAAAGGGAACAAGAGCAGGCTTATATTGATGGCGTGTGGGAAAAAGTTCTGGAGTCATGTACCTTTACCTCTATTGATGAAGCTGAGATTAAGGCTTCGGCTGAAGAGTATTATTTGCAGCAAAAACAAAACTATGTGTACTATGCGGGATATTACGGATACAGTTATGAAGAATATCTGATGGAAAAACAAGGAATGACTGACGAGGAATTCCATGATAAGTGCTATGATTATGTCCTTCTTGAAAGAAAGAGAGTAATGGCATCATCTGCTATATTCTTTACAGAAAAAATGACTCTTACAGATGCTGAATTCAGCGAGGGTGTGGCAAAATTATTGGAGACTTATTCGGGGTATGAGTCTTCGGCGGAGTTTGTTGAAACCTTTGGCGAGGATTATGTAAGAGAATATCTAGTTGCGAAGAAGGTAGATGATTATCTTAAGTCTGTTAATAAGATGACAGAAAAGTAGAACAGTACTTTGTTGATTGAAAAATAGG
>JAKSRU010000116.1 GCA_024403475.1 Lachnospiraceae bacterium
TCCTTGGAGTTGATAAAAATGCAGATGATGCAACATTAAAAAAAGCATATCGTGACCTCGCTAAGAAGTATCATCCCGATGCTAATCCCGGCGATAAAGAGGCAGAGGCTAAATTTAAAGAGGCATCTGAGGCATATGCCGTTCTTTCAGATGCTGATAAGAGACGCCAGTATGACCAGTTCGGACACGCTGCATTTGACGGCGGAGCAGGTGGTGGCGGATTCGACTACAGCTCAATGGATTTCTCTGATATTTTCGGTAGCTTCGGCGATATTTTCGGTAGTATCTTCGGCGGAGGCGGCGGATTTGGCGGCGGAAGCAGCTATGGCGGATATAACAATGGCCCTATGAAGGGATCTAATATTCGTGTAAGACAGGATCTTACCTTCGAAGAGGCAGTATTCGGATGCAGCAAGGAAATCGAGCTCACCGTTAAGGAAACCTGTAAAACCTGTAAGGGTAGCGGAGCTAAGGAAGGAACCACTCCTGAGACATGCTCTACCTGTGGTGGTAAGGGTCAGGTTGTACGTACCAGAACCGGCTTCCTTAACAGTATGATGAGAAGCGTTGAGATGTGTCCTGATTGTCAGGGAAGCGGTAAGATTATTCGTGAGAAGTGCTCAGATTGTCGCGGTACAGGCTTCATTTCAATGAAGAAGAAGTACGCTGTAGATATTCCTGCAGGTATTGATAACGGACAGGCTGTTAATATGCCCGGTCTTGGTGATCCCGGTAAAAATGGTGGTCCCAGAGGAGATGTACGAGTAGAGGTTAGAGTAAAGCCTCATCCTTCATTCCAGAGAGATGGCTTTGATATCTATTCAAATGTACCGATTTCATTTGCAATAGCAGCACTCGGTGGAGACATCTTTATTGATACTGTAGATGGAAGAGTTGTATATACTGTTCCTGCAGGCACACAAACTGACAAGCGTGTCAGATTGAAGGGTAAGGGTGTTCCTTCATGGAGACAGAAGGGCGTAAGAGGAGACCATTATGTGACCTTGATTGTGGAGACTCCTTCAAAGCTTTCACGTGAAGCAAGAGAAGCACTTATAGCCTTTGATAGAGCATCCGGTGACAGCCTCAATGCAGTAGCCGGTGCATCTACTGAGAAGACTGCAACTAAGAAGAAAAAGAAGTGGTAAACACTTTTATTTTGCATAGGGCGCTGATGCGCCCTAATGCCATATATGGGGATGAATATGTCACAGCAGAGTGAAAATACAGAAATTCAGGATATCATTACAGGCATTTTGGGAGATTATACAAGAGAAAGTATAATTAATCCCGTTAAGATGTTTGAGCAGCCCGACAGAGACGTTGTGCTTGATGTCTTGGATAAACTAATCAAAATCATATTCCCTGCCTTTTACAGAGAAAAGGGATACAGGTTTTACAATATAGACAGCAGACTTACGGTGTTGCTTGAGGATGTTCATTACAACCTCAATAAGCAGATTCCTATAGTTCTTCGTCAGAAGCCGGAGAATGAAGGTAAGTCTGAAGAAGAGATTGTGGCCGAGGCAAAATCAATAACTGATGCATTCCTCAAAAAGATTCCTTACGTACGTGAATTGGTTGAGACGGATGTTCAGGCTGCCTTTGAGGGTGATCCTGCAGCTTACAATTACAATGAAATTATTCTTTGCTATCCCGGTCTTAGAGCTATAGTTACCAATCGCATAGCTCATGAATTATTTATTCTCGGGGTACCGATTATCCCCAGAATGATGACCGAGTATGCACACAGTAGAACCGGTATAGATATTCATCCCGGAGCCACTATCGGTAAGTATTTCTTCATCGACCATGGAACCGGTATTGTAGTTGGTGAAACCACCATCATCGGCGAATATGTTAAGGTATACCAGGGTGTTACCATCGGTGCACTTTCTACTCGCGGAGGACAGAGCCTCAAGGGTGCTAAGAGACATCCTACTATCGAGGACAGAGTTACTATTTATGCAGGTGCTTCAATCCTTGGTGGAGAGACTGTTATCGGACATGATGCGGTCATCGGATCTAATGCTTTTATTACCTCATCTGTAGAACCTAATGCAAAAATCAGTATGCAGAAATAGATGAATATTGTTATTATCGGTATGCAGGAATAGAAAAATATTGGTATTATAAATATGCAGATTCGATTTCGGGTCTGCATATTGTAATATGGAGAAATTTATGATTACCAGAAAAGCTTATGCGAAAATAAATCTTGCGTTGGATGTCCTCGGAAAATATCCTAACGGATACCATGAGGTAAAGATGGTCATGCAGACTATCAATCTGTGTGATGTGCTGCGATTTGAGGAGTTTGATTGCAGCGAGGAGGCTTCTTTAGAAGAGAAAATCAGATTGATTGGTGATGGCTGCGGAGAGCTTTCACTCGGAACCGATAACTTGATTTTCAAAGCTGCTGCTGCGCTCGAATCGGCCTTCCCCAAGGGAAAGGGAGTCGAGATAACTCTCGAAAAAAATATTCCTGTAGCAGCCGGTATGGCAGGCGGAAGTACAGATTGTGCAGCGACTCTTCATGGAATTAATGAGCTGTTTGATTTAAGACTTACAGACGAGCAGCTTTGCGAGAAGGGTGTTAAGCTTGGAGCAGATGTTCCTTATTGTGTTGTGGGAGGAACAATGCTGGCAGAGGGTATAGGTGAAAAGCTTACGAAGCTTCCGGATGCACCCGAGTTGTGCTTGGTGGTAGCTAAGCCGGAGATGGGGGTATCTACAAAATATGTATATGAGCACTTGGATGCTTATGACAATCCGCCTCATCCCGATGTTGACGGAATGATTAAGGCTATAGAAGCAGCCGATAAAAATGCTGTAGCAGAAAAGCTTGGTAATATATTGGAAACGGTGACTGTTCCGGCGTGTCCTGAGGTGGCCTGCATCAAGGAAATACTGACAAAGCAAGGCGCTGATGGTGTACTTATGAGTGGAAGCGGTCCTACTGTTTTCTCGATATTTTTTGATGAAGCTAAAGCAGCTGAAGCTGTTGAGATATTACGTAATGACAGTTCTGCAAAATTTGTATGCCTTACCAACATTTGCAGGGGCGAGCAGTAGGGGAAGATTATGGTAAAAAATAATTCTCAAAGTGCCGATGAATTTATGCCATTGAGAGATATGGTGTATAAGTCTCTCAGAAAAGAAATTTTAACCGGAAGAATTACCCCCGGAGATCATCTTCTTGAGCTTGATATATCTTCAAAATTGGGAGTGAGTCGTACTCCTGTCAGAGAAGCCCTGCGTATGCTTGAGCTGGAGGGCCTTGTTACCATGCAGCCCAGAAGAGGCGCTAGAGTGTCCAAAATAACAGAGAAGAGCATGCAGGATGTCCTTGAAGTGCGTGAGAGTCTCGATGCGCTCTGTGTAGAGCTTGCCTGCAGCAGAATAACTGCCCAGGAAAAGGAGGAGCTCCGCAAGGCCTGTGAGGCCTTCGAGAGAGCAGTTGCCACCAATGATTCAAGAAAAATTGCCGAGGCTGATGTACGCTTCCATGATACCCTGTTAAATGCGGCAAAAAATGACCGTTTGGTGGATATCGAAGAAAATCTGTCTCAATCAATGTACAGATTCAGATATGAGTATATCAATGAAGGAAGCGGTCACGAAAATTTGGTTGAAGAGCATCGCAGAATTTACGAAAGCGTTATCAACGGAGACCGTGTAAAGGCTGCTGAGGCTGCGAGAGTACATATTGAGAATCAGCGCGCATCAATTCTTACAAGAATAAATGACAGCGAGAGAGTAAGCGGAAAGTAGGAGCATTCAGAATGAATAAAGATGTCTCAATTCGAATTACCGGAGTACACGGAAGAGGCGAAGACAGAGATACCGTTGTATCAGAATACAGAGGTTTATATTTCGAGAAGAATTCAAAAAAATATATCAAATATAGTGAGACTGACAATGAGAGCGGGGAAGTACGCAATTCAATGATAGTGCTTGAGGGACGAAATGTAACAGTTGAGCATAAGGGCAGTACTGATGCAAAAATGATTTATGAAATAGGAAAGACTACTCGTTCAATGTATGTCACTCCTGCAGGCAGTATGATATTGGAAATTTTTACCAGGGGAATTGATATTGAAGAACGCGACAATCGAATCAGCCTTACCATAGATTATGACATGGGCTTTGGTGACGGAGAAAAGCAGCCGGCCAGAATAATAATCGACGCAAGAGAAAAAAAGAGCGATGATTAATCATCGCTCTTTTAGTATGCATCATTATATTGATTCGATTACTTGAGGGGCTTAGCGCCTGCCTTTTCCTGCATCTTCTCAACCCAACGAGCAAAGCCTTTCTTCTGCTTCTTGGGAGTGGTGTCGGTAATAACCTTGCCGCGAAGACCTTTGAAATCTACAATGTAAAGACCGCTCACGCCTGCCTTGATCTCCTTCTTGACAGGAAGATCTGCAAAAATCTTATCATCTGCGATAAGTGTTGCAATCTGAGGACCAACCTTAGCCTTAACAATGGGAAGCTTCTGCCAACGAAGATACTTGGGGGTCTGATCGATAACTGCCTGAGGAAGTCCGGATTCCTTAATCTTGAGCTTTTTCTTATCGATTACAAGCATTGTTACATACTGCTTATGAGCCTGAAGCTCAGCCTGCTGCTCGGCCTGCTTTTTCTGAGCCTTCTTACCTAAAATATAAAGTGTAATGAAGAGACCGATTAATACAACGGTCATTGCAATAAGTACAATCCATCCGGGAGCCAAAGCGGCTGCAAGAATTCCGTAATACATTTCAAAATACTCCTTTAGCTATGCATTTCTATGCATCTACAGCTCAACATTTTAGCATAGTAGCTATTAATTAATCAACAAATTTGTTGATATTCTCATCAGCAATAATTATTGGAAGATGTCAGTAAATATGGTAAAATTATTAAGATTATGCACATGTTTACACATGCGCGGATGAAAGGGATATGAAAAAATGAAAAGAATCAGAAAAATAGTTTCGGCTTTGGCAATTTCCGGAATGTTGGCAACCATGCTTGCCGGCTGTACAGAGCAGAATAACGCAAATACCAATGCCAATAGCGATACTGCTGCAACCAGTATTATGCAGCTTGAAGACGTCACACAGTATGTCGAGGTTGGCGAGTACAAGGGACTGAATATTACCCTTGATGCAGACTATACTGTAAATGAGGAATTGATTAAAAATTATTCAGATTACTACTTTAATCTTGCAATGCAGTATTGCAGTGATTATGGTGAGATGATTACCGATAGAGCAATCGAAGAGGGCGATATCGCACATATCGATTACACCGGTTATAGGGATGGAGAGCCCTTCGAAAGAGGAAGCACTGATGGCATGGGTGCTCTTCTACTTATCGGTTCGGATTCTTATATTGACGGATTTGAGGATGGTCTTGTAGGAGTTATGCCCGGTGAGACTGTTGATTTGAATCTTACCTTCCCTGAAAACTACGGTGAACCGGACCTCGCAGGAGCGGATGTTGTATTTACTGTTACCGTAAACGGTATTGTTAAGGAGGAGGCTGTAGCGGCTACATGGGGCATGCTCTACGGTCTTGATGTAACTACCAAGCAGGAAGTAGAGGATTATTACAGAAATGCTCTTACTATGTCAGCAAGAGAAAACTATGAAACAGATGTTGAAAACGCTATAGTTTCACAGCTCATCGATCTGGTAACTGTAAAGAAGGAGTTCCCCGGAGCGCTTATTCTTACTTATCAGGGATCTGCACAGGATGTTCTCAATTATTATGCGCAGACAAACAATACTGATGCAGAGACTATTGCAAATCAGTATTTTGGTATCACAGCCCAGGATTATGTTGTTAACGAGAGCTACAAGCAGATTAAGTTTGCTGCAGTTTGCCGCTATATCGCTGAGCAGGAGAATCTTCTCATAAGTGATGAAGAGCTTAACAACAGAGCAGTAGAGTATCTTTTGGATCTCGGATACGAAAATCCCGGTGAAGTGCTTGCTACTGCAGATATGGAAGATTTCAGACTCACATTTTTACAGGAAGATGTAATCGCTTATGTCAGAAGTGTAGGCACTATTACTCCTTCTCTTGATTAATTACTCAAAACGAAAAATTGTTATAATTATTTGAAATAATGTGGTTATAGAAGCCGAAATTATGTGATAAGATAACCGCAACTGTAATTGGGAATACAGTTATCTTTATTACTGCAAAAATTATTAACAGGAGGAAATTATGCAGTTTGTAAATGACAACGGAGCACTTGTTGCTTACAGAAACGGCGAGATGTTACGCATCGAATGTTGGGGAAAAGATTCATTCCGCGTACGCGCTACAAAGCTTGGCAAATTCACCGGCAACAATTGGGCATTGACTGAAAAGGTGCCTGAGATAAAGGGTGATATCGAATTTTTTGAGAGAGATCACTGGGTAGGAGACGGCAATATCGATAAGAGAGAGTATGCTTCTATTACCAATGGTCGCATTAAGGCTGAGATTAATTTTGTAGGTATCATCTCATTTTTCAGAGATGACAAGCTCATCCTTCGTGAGTACTATCGTTCATATGACGGAACCATTTCAGGCGGAAGCCGCTGCCTCAAGGTAGTAAACAGAGAATGGAAGGGAATCATCGGCGGAACCGATTATTCTTTGAACCTTAAGTTCGACGAGAATAAGGGAGAGAAGATTTTCGGTATGGGTCAGTATCAGCAGGAATACCTTGATCTCAAGGGAACCGTGCTCGAGCTTGCTCAGAGAAATTCACAGATTTCAGTACCTTTCATGGTATCTTCTTACGGCTATGGTATGCTTTGGAACAATCCTGCTGTGGGTAGTGTTGCTTTTGCGAAGAACTATACCGAATGGATTGCTCGTTCTACCAAGGAGATGGACTATTGGATTACTGCAGCAGACGGCCCCAAGCAGATTGTAGAGAACTACACTGCAGTTTCAGGTCGTGCACCCAAGTTCCCTGAGGACCTTATGGGACTTTGGCAGTGCAAGCTTCGCTACCGTACTCAGGATGAGGTTCTTGAGGTTGCAAGAGCTTATCAGAAGGAAGGAATCAAGATTGACCAGATTGTCATCGACTTCTTCCATTGGACTGTACAGGGTGATTGGAAGTTTGACACTCAGTATTGGCCTGATCCCAAGGCTATGGTTGATGAGCTTCATTCAATGGGAATCAAGGTTATCGTTTCTGTATGGCCTTCAGTAGACAGAAAGTCAGAGAATTTCTATCCTATGATGGACAAGGGACTTCTCATTCAGACCGAGCGTGGAGCAGCACAGACCTATGATTATCAGGGTGACTGTGTAGAAATCGATCCCTTCAATCCTGAGACCAGAGAGTACGTTTGGAACGTATGCAAAAAGAACTACTATGATTTCGGAATCGATGCATTCTGGCTTGATAACTCAGAGCCTGACTATGGTGTATACGATTTTGAAAACTACAGATATATCGACGGCCCTGCACTTCAGGTAAGCAATATGTATCCTCAGATGTACAGCCGTGTATTCTATGACAAGATGAAGGACCTTAAGGATGGTGTAGTTGTTAACCTTCTTCGTTGTGCTTGGGCAGGAAGCCAGAAGTATGGCAATGTAGTATGGTCAGGTGATGTACCTTCTACCTTCCAGGCCTTCTATGAGCAGGTACAGTGCGGACTTAATATGGGTCTTGCAGGTATTCCCTGGTGGACTACCGATATCGGCGGTTTCATGACCGATGACGTAAATGATCCTGATTTCAGACAGCTTCTTATCAGATGGTATCAGTTTGCTGTATATTCTGCAGTTCTCCGTATGCACGGTGACCGCGGACCTTACAACATTCCACCTCTTGATAACAGAGACTGGGGCGGCGGATATCTCCACACCGGACAGCCCAACGAGCTTTGGAGCTATGGTGAAGACAACTACAAGATTATGAGAAAGTACTATGACATCCGTATTGAGATGCATGACTATATCAAGGATCTTTACGAGGAGGCAAGCACCAACGGTTCACCACTTATTCGTACCATGTTCTATGAGTTCCCCGAGGATTGCAAGTGTTGGGAGCTTCAGGACCAGTATATGTTTGGTAGCGAGTATCTCTGCGCACCTATTTTTGAGCTTAATAAGTTTGAGCGTGAAGTATATCTTCCTGCAGGTAAGTGGACTCTTACAAGCACCGGAGAAACCTTCGAGGGTGGTCAGACTGTAAAGGTTGCAGCTCCTATCGAGTATATGCC
>JAKSRU010000117.1 GCA_024403475.1 Lachnospiraceae bacterium
GGCGTATTATACAATAACCAAACATAGTGATAACATAACGATTGTAAAGAACAGCGATACATAAAAACGATAACAAAATATGAATCGCAACACAGAACTATAACAGTAAACAAATTTAGAGATAAACGGAGGAAGATAATATGAGTAAGAAGACAAGAGCAGAGAGAGAATTAAGATTTGAAACCAAGCAGCTTCACGTTGGACAGGAAAGTGCAGATCCCGTAACTGACGCAAGAGCAGTTCCGATTTACCTTACCAGCTCATATGTATTCCACAACAGTCAGCATGCAGCTGATCGTTTCGGACTCAGAGATGCAGGTAATATTTACGGAAGACTTACCAATCCCACTCAGGGAGTATTTGAACAGAGAATCGCAGCACTTGAGGGTGGCGTTGCAGCACTCGGAGTTGCATCCGGAGCAGCAGCTCTTTCATATGCCTTCAGAGCAGTAGCTCATGCAGGAGATCACATTGTAGCAGCAAAGAACATCTACGGTGGAACCTACAACCTCCTGGCACATACCCTTCCTGATTACGGAATCGAGACCACATTTGTAAATCCTTTTGATTATGAAGGAATTGAAGCAGCAATCAAGGAGAACACCAAGGCAATCGAAATTGAAACTCTTGGTAATCCCAATTCAGAAGTAGTTGATATTGAGAGAATTGCAAACATCGCACATGCACACAAGATTCCTCTTATCGTAGACAATACCTTCGCTACTCCTTATCTGGTAAGACCTATTGAGTATGGCGCAGATATCGTTATCCACTCAGCAACTAAGTTTATTGGCGGACACGGAACCACAATCGGTGGTGTAATCGTAGATTCCGGCAAGTTTGACTGGATCGGTTCCGGCAAGTTCCCTTGGTTGGTAGAGCCCAATGTATCTTACCACGGTGTAAGCTTTGCTAAGGATACTGCTCCCGCAGCATTTGTTACCTATATCAGAGCAATTCTTCTTCGAGATGAAGGAGCGACCCTTTCACCTATTCATGCATTTATCTTCCTTCAGGGACTTGAGACTCTCTCACTCAGAGTAGAGAGACATGTAGAAAATGCACTTAAGGTTGTAGAGTATCTCAAGAATCAGCCCCTTGTAGAGAAGGTAAATCATCCTTCAATTGCTACAGATGCTACTCAGAAGGAGCTTTATGCAAAGTACTTCCCCAATGGTGGAGGTTCAATCTTTACCTTTGAAATCAAGGGTGGAGCAGAGAAGGCTCAGCAGTTTATTGATAACCTTGAGATTTTCTCACTACTTGCAAATGTAGCTGATGTTAAGTCATTGGCTATCCATCCCGCATCAACCACTCACTCAGAGTGCAACGAGGCAGAGCTTCTTGACCAGGGTATTAAGCCTAATACCATCAGACTTTCAATCGGTACTGAGAATATTGCAGATATCATTGAGGACCTTGATGAGGCATTTAAGGCAATCGCAGAGTAAGCTGACAGATAACCGGACAAGGGAATGTTTATTTTAGCATTGAAATAATTTATAATTGATAATAAAATGTAAATACCTACCAAACTGATTGGTAATTAGCTCGGTGGAATTACGGAGGACATTAAAATGAGTGATATTAAAAAGAGTGCAGCAGAACTTATCGGAAATACACCTCTTCTTGAGGCATCAAAATATGCAGCTAAGGCTGAAGTAACAGACGCAACTATTCTTGTAAAGCTTGAATATCTCAATCCCGCAGGATCTGTAAAGGACAGAGTAGCTCTTGCAATGATTGAGGATGCAGAGGCAAAGGGACTTCTTAAGCCCGGCGCAACTATTATCGAGCCTACCAGCGGAAACACCGGTATCGGTCTTGCATCTGTAGCAGCAGCAAAAGGATATAAGGCAATTCTTACTCTTCCCGAAACTATGAGCGTAGAGCGCAGAACCTTCCTCAAGGCATACGGTGCAGAAATCGTTCTGACTGAGGGTGCAAAGGGAATGAAGGGTGCAATTGCCAAGGCTGAGGAACTCAGAGATTCAATCCCCGGAGCAATTATCCTCGGACAGTTTGATAACCCGGCTAACCCTGCAGCTCACAAGGCAACCACAGGACCTGAAATTTGGGCACAGACAGATGGCAAGGTTGATATCTTTGTGGCAGGTGTAGGTACCGGCGGAACCGTAAGTGGTGTTGGCGAATATCTTAAGTCACAGAATCCTGATGTAAAAATCGTAGCAGTTGAACCTGCAACCAGCCCTGTTCTTTCAAAGGGTGAGGCAGGACCTCATAAGATTCAGGGTATCGGAGCAGGCTTCGTTCCCGCAACACTTAATACCAAGATTTATGACGAAGTAATTGCAATCGAGAATGATGATGCATTTGCAGAGGGAGCTGCTTTCGGTAAGGCAGAAGGTGTTCTTGTAGGTATTTCTTCAGGAGCAGCGCTCAAGGCGGCAACAATCCTTGCAAAGCGCCCCGAGAATAAGGGTAAGGTAATCGTAGCACTTCTTCCTGATTCAGGAGACAGATACCTTTCAACCGCACTCTTCCAGAGCTAAGAAACTTAGGCATGGTGGAAGTAATTTTCACCATGCCTTTTTTAACGTTAACTACCCGGAAAAATAGGTGATATATGACTCTTAACCAGTTGAGATATGTAATAGAGGTGGCAAATTCAACCTCAATGAATGAAGCGGCTCGCAATCTTTTTATTTCACAGCCCAGCCTTTCAGCAGCTATACAGGAGCTTGAGACAGAAATCGGTATAGATATTTTTATCAGATCCAACAGAGGTATCAAGGTTACTCCGCAGGGCAAGGAGTTCCTCGGATATGCGCGCCAAGTTGTTGAACAGTATCAGCTTGTGGAAGCACGCTATATCAGTCGAAGTGAGACTAAAAAGCGCTTCAGTGTATCAATGCAGCATTATACCTTTGCTGTAAATGCATTCATTGAAGTGGCTAAAAAATTCGGCTTGGATGACTATGATTTTTCTGTGTATGAGACAAGAACCAATGATGTTATTCAGAACGTTAAAAACTTCAAGAGCGAAGTTGGAATTCTCTATCTGAATGATTTTAATGAGCAGGTTCTTCGTAAAATTTTTGCAGAAAATGACCTTTCCTTTCATAAGCTTTTTGATTGCCACATTTATGCATATATTACCAAGAAGCATCCGCTGGCAGTTAAGGATAGGGTTACTCTTGAAGAGCTTTCGGAATATCCCTGCCTAGCCTTTGACCAGGGGGATAATAATTCCTTCTACTTTGCGGAGGAGCTTTTCAGTACCTATGATTACAAGCGTATAATTCATGCCAGTGACAGAGCAACATTGCTCAACCTGTTCGTCGGAATGGATGGCTTTACACTCTGCTCCGGAATTATTTGCGAGGATTTGAACGGAGATGATTTCAAGGCGCTCAGACTTGACTGCGATGACTTGATGACCATCGGATACATCAAGAGAAAGGGAATTCCTCTTTCTCAGATTGGTCAGCTTTACATAGAAGAGGTAGAAAAGTATAAGGACAGTATACTTGATTAGCATATCTTGAAATAAAATAGTATAATAGAGACTATCAATTGGCGGTGCTGTCGATAAGTGGTGGTTATATGATAAAGATATGCGGACTTAAAAATGTAACAGAAGCAGAATGGGTTACTGAGGCCGGCGCGGATTTGGCGGGAATGGTTCTTTTCTTTCCTAAGAGTAAGCGCAATATAGATATTGATACGGCGAAGGAGATTATGGCTGCTTTGGGTGATGGAGTTAAATCAGTTGCGGTAACGGTCACTCCGTCTATTGAACAGATAAAACAGATAGAGGCAGCGGGCTTTGATTATCTCCAGTATCACGGAGCACTCGGTGAGGAGCTGCTGGCGGATATTGATATTCCTGTGATCAAAGCATTTAATGTGAAGGATGTCAGTGACATCAAGTGCTTTGTGGATAATGAAAGGATTGCCGGATTTGTATTTGATGCCAATGCACCCGGAAGCGGTGTGGGCTTTGATTACAAAGTGCTTAACAGTGTCAGACCTGAAATTGAAGCAGCAGAGGCTAAGGGAAAATTTGTGCTTCTGGCCGGAGGCTTGGGACCGGATAATGTAGCGGAAGCACTCCGATTAACCGGGTTTAAGGGAGTAGATACTTCCTCAGGTGTAGAGAATGAAAACGGTGATGGCAAGAGCCGTGAAAAGATATTCAAATTTATAGAGAATGCGCATTCTTAAGAAAACTTAAGTTGCGCATTTTTTTTGCGCAATATATGTTATATGTAGAGCAAGCGCTGAGTTTATCAATTAATCGATGCTTGATATTATATATAAAACAAAACTGTATTTGCAAAATAAATGTGCTTGATAATTCTTTAGGAGGGAACAATGACATTAGAAGCTGCAAAGAATAAATTGACCGAATACGGACAGGAGCATGTCCTTAAATATTATGATGAGCTGAACGCTGATGAAAAGGCAGAGCTTTTGGAGCAGATTGAAGCCACAGATATGAGCATTCTTTCTGCTGCGCTTAATCCTGACAGTCTTCCCAAGAAGGGAGCAATAAGTCCTATTCCCTGTATGGATTTGGACGAGATTGCTCAGAATGAAGCAGAATACAGAAAGCTTGGCATAGATGCCATAAAGGCCGGCAAAGTGGCAGCAGTACTTCTTGCGGGAGGAATGGGAACCAGACTTGGCTCAGACAATCCTAAGGGAATGTACAATGTAGGAATTACAAGAGAGCTTTATATCTTCGAGTGCCTAATCAATAATATGATGGATGTTGTTAAGGAGGCCGGAGAGTATTTCCACCTGTTCATCATGACAAGTGATAAAAATAATGATTCGACTATCAACTTCCTTAAGGAGAAAAAATATTTCGGATACAAGGAAGAGTATATCCATTTCTTCAAGCAGGAGATGGCAGCAGCTACCGATTATGAAGGTAAGATTTATCTTGAGAGCAAGAGCCATATGGCAACCTCACCAAACGGTAACGGCGGATGGTTTATCTCGCTTATGAGAGCCGGACTTCTTGAACTTGTACATGAGCTTGGAATTGAGTGGTTCAATATTTTTGCAGTAGACAATGTTTGCCAGAGAATTGCAGATCCTGTATTTATCGGTGCTACCATTGCTAAAAAATGTACCGTAGGATCTAAGGTAGTAAGAAAAAATGCGCCTGATGAAAAGGTTGGAGTAATGTGCCTTGAGGATGGAAGACCTTCTATCGTTGAGTACTATGAGCTTACCGATGAACTTATGAATGCCAAGACAGATAAGGGTGAGCCGGCATACAACTTTGGTGTAATACTTAATTATCTCTTTGAGATAAATGAGCTTGAGCGAATTGTAAAGGAAGAGCTCCCGCTTCATATTGTAGAGAAGAAGATTCCTTATATCGATGAAAGCGGTGCACTCATTAAGCCTGAAAAGCCTAACGGATATAAATTTGAAAATCTTGTACTTGATATGATTCATCAGATGTCGAGCTGCCTTCCTTTTGAGGTCGTTCGTGAAAGGGAATTTGCACCTATCAAGAATGCTACAGGAGTTGATTCTGTAGAGAGTGCGAGAGAGCTTCTTAAAAAGAATGGTGTGGTTTTATAATGATTCGGAAGAGTGAACGGCAGTGCTGTTTGCTAATATAACATTTTGACATTTTGCTAAAACATTACAGTATTGAGATGATAATAGCTGTCCTGTAATCTGTAATCAGATTAGCGGACAGCTTATTTTGTTTGAAAGTGAGGACTTATATGGGAAGTATTTTAGTTACAGGTGGTGCAGGCTTTATCGGAAGCCATACTGTTGTTGAACTTCAAAATGCGGGCTATGATGTAGTTGTACTTGATAATCTTTGCAATGCGAGTGAAAAGTCGCTTGAAAGAGTTGAAGCTATTACCGGTAAGAAGGTGCCTTTTTACAAGGCTGATATTCTTGATCGTGAAGCACTTGAGATGGTGTTCGGTAAAGAAGACATTAGCGCGGTTATTCATTTTGCAGGCTTGAAGGCAGTTGGTGAGTCGGTTGCCAAGCCCTGGGAATATTATGAGAACAATATTGCAGGTACACTTACTCTTGTGGATGTAATGCGTAAGCACAACTGCAAGAATATAATCTTTTCTTCAAGTGCAACTGTATATGGCAACCCTGCTTTTATTCCGATTACAGAGGAATGCCCCAAGGGACAGTGTACCAATCCCTATGGCTGGACCAAGTCAATGCTTGAGCAGATTCTTTCGGATATTCAGAAGGCTGATAATGAGTGGAATGTAATTTTACTTCGTTACTTCAATCCTATCGGAGCTCACAAGTCAGGAACAATGGGTGAGAATCCCAGTGGTATTCCCAATAATCTGATGCCTTATATTACACAGGTTGCAGTAGGTAAGAGAGATCATTTGAGTGTATTCGGAAATGATTATGATACTCCCGACGGTACAGGAGTAAGAGATTATATCCATGTTGTGGATCTTGCTTTGGGACATGTAAAGGCTATCAAGAAGATTGAAGAAAATGCCGGTCTCAAAATATATAATCTCGGAACCGGACACGGATATAGTGTATTAGATATCGTGAAGAATTTTGAGGCCGCTAACGGTGTAAAGATTCCTTATGAAATCTGTGAGCGCAGAGCCGGAGATATAGCTACCTGTTATTCAGATGCAAGCCTGGCAAAGAAAGAGCTTGGCTGGGAAGCACAGTATGGAATAAAGGAAATGTGCGAGGACTCTTGGCGTTGGCAGAAGAATAACCCCAACGGATATGAGGACTAATAGCAGAAGTATAAATATATAAATGCAAATATTTTAAGATTTTAATCCTCTTCGATTATTTGAAATTCCAGATAGTCGAAGGGGATTTCTTCTATAAATGAGTCCTTGAAAAAGCGCACCTTACCGCTGCGCTTAAAGTCCTTGACGTTTCTGTCAAGCCAAACGGGCTGCGCAAGATCCATTTCCTGGCAGACCTTTTCAAGAGCCTTAAATACTTTATGGGTTCGGGTCTCAGTGCTTTCATCGACGATGAGACTGTCTTTAAGCATATGAGTATCCTTAAACTGTCTTGCCCAGATACGCATCCATACCTCCGAAAAAATATACAAAAAAAAGATAGAAACAATGAAGTTTTTGTTAAAAGTGTTCACAAAGCAAAAACTATGCTATAATGATTATAACGAAATGAGGCAAAGTTTCAATAGACTTATGAGTGTGGATTGACAGCTTCAGTACAGACAGAGAAGAAAGGATATCCGCGGGGCGGAAGTAAACACTAATAGATGGAATGGATTAATAACGAAGACGACGGCATTGAAACCTGGCAGGAGGTTAACCTGCTGTACAATGCAGCGCTGAAACAGATGGAAACAAAGATGGAGATTCTGAACGAAGAATTCCGTCATATAAACAGATATAACCCTATAGAGCATGTTAAGGCGCGTATCAAGAGTCCTGAGAGCATTGTGAAGAAGCTTAAGAGAAAGGGACTTGATTCTACAATTGAAAACATGGTTAATCATGTAGACGATATAGCAGGAATAAGAATTATTTGTTCTTTTACATCTGATATTTATCGTATTGCAGATATGATTGAGCATCAGAAGGATATCAGTGTTCTTACGGTTAAGGACTATATCACATTTCCGAAGGTGAGCGGATATAAGAGCTATCATATGATAGTGACTGTACCGGTTTATCTTTCTAACAGAAAGGTAGACACCAAGGTTGAGGTCCAAATCAGAACTGTAGCTATGGATTTCTGGGCAAGCTTGGAGCACAAGATTAATTATAAGTTCGAAGGAGAGGCACCTGCGCACATAAGTGCGGAGCTCGTAGAATGTGCTCGTATGGTAGCTGATCTTGATGACAAGATGCTCAAGCTTAATGATGAGATTATGGAGCTTGAGAAGATTAGAGAAAATGAAGCAAAGAGCTAAACTAAATGTGTGGGGACACAATTGGTGAATAAAAGCGACCTCGTAGGAGGTCGCTTTTTTCATTTAATAGGAAATTCCTTCGGATTTCCTATTAAATGAAAACACTCCGTGAGGATCGCACTGCGGCGGATAGGAAGATGTCGATAAATCGACCCGCCGCAGGCGGAGAATCTCGCAAGCGAGATTCTTTTTTATGGCGTATATATCAAAAAATAGCCGTTTAAATGAGGAGTGCCCAGACACCTTACGGCATCTGGGCGATTATGAAAAAATGATCGAATTAACAATGTTCTCTGTTCTTTAC
>JAKSRU010000118.1 GCA_024403475.1 Lachnospiraceae bacterium
AGGTTTCTGACTTTGACCGTGCGGCTCCGAACGGAACCGGATGCATCAAGGCAGGACTTAACTATGCAATGAGCCTTCATGCAATCGTTACTGCACATGCAGAAGGATTTGATGAGAATATGTATCTCGATCCTAAGACTCGTACCAAGGTTGAAGAGACCGGTGGAGCTAACTTCCTCTTTGTTACCAAGGATGGCAGCGTAGTTACTCCTAAGTCAAGCAGCATTCTTCCTTCAATTACTCGTCGCAGCCTCGTATACGTAGCTAAGGAGTATCTCGGACTCAATGTTGAGGAGAGAGAGATTTACCTTGATGAGGTTGCTGATATGGCAGAATGCGGTCTTTGCGGTACTGCAGCAGTTATCTCACCTGTTGGTAAGATTGTTGACCACGGCAAGGAAATCTGCCTTCCCAGCGGTATGACTGAGATGGGCCCTGTAACCAAGAAGCTCTATGAGACTCTTACCGGAATTCAGATGGGACGCATTGAAGCACCTGCAGGATGGATTCACGAGATTAAGTAAGAAAAACTTACTAAAAAAATCAAGATAATTTCAACATAAGATGCAGACAAGATAGTCAATCTATCATTGCCTGCATCTTTTTATTTTGGTATACTATATAGTGTGTGTTAATGGGTCGAAAACTCGGAATATCCACAAAGAGTTGAATATTGAAACCTAAATGACAGACACAACACGAAAGAGAAGGTTGTTGAGTAATACAGGGGAATGCCGATGCAGGAAGTGGTTAAGAAAATTTTAGACGGAGACTATACCACAGGCTCTAAAAGTCTGAATTTTTCATGCTCAAAAATCGAAATACAGGTTTCTGCCGATTGCGACTATGAGGGAAGCTTTCATGTATTTTGTGCGCCCGGTACTGAGACCGATGGTTTTGTTACCACTACCGATAGCAGAATGGAGTGCATCAACTATGTGGTTGTGGGAAGCGATACCGAGATTTCGTACCATTTTCACGGGGACCTCTGCACAGCAGGTGATGTTGTCAAGGGTGCCTTCTGCATAGTCAGTAACCATGGTGAGTATTACCTTCCCTTTGTGGTTAATGTAGAACAATCTGTTTTATATTCTTCTGACGGTCCTATCCGTAATCTTTTTGCATATACCAATCTTGCTAAAAACAATTGGAAAGAAGCGGTAAAGCTTTTCTATTCTCCCGGCTTTGAAAAAATCTTCGAGGGAGCGGAGGAGAGCTATATCGATATATACAGAGCTCTTGATGATTCCAGCGGTAATGAACAGAATGTCGAGGAGTTCCTTATCAGTGTCGGCAAAAAGCAGAAGGTAGAGTTTATATACAATAAAAAAAATCTCAATATCAGTCTGATGGGAAGAGATTTTTCGGCATCAGTAGTGGAGAGCGAAATTGAAATTGTCAGAAACGGCTGGGGCTATACCGGAGCAACCGTATATGCTGAGCAGGATTTTATTTTTCCTGAGAAGGTGACGATTACAGAGGATGATTTCCTTGGAAATGTATGTATACTCAAGGTGTTCATAGACCCCAGAATGTGCAAGAACGGTATTCATACCGGACGCATAATCGTTGAGAGTCCCTTTGACAGATTGGAGATTCCTGTCGAGGTTAAGAGTAAAAGCACTACTCTTAAGCCCGGCAATATAATACTGCGTTCCAAGAATAACTATATGTATCAGATTACCAGAGAGTTTGTTGATCACAGACTCGGTAAGCTGAGTGATGCAGATTGGATTAAAAAGACCGGAAAGCTCGCCGAGATGATGGCTGCGATGGACGATGAAGATTTCTATGCAAAGCTTTGTCAGGCAAGAATACTGATTTCGCAGAACAGACTCAATGAGGCAGGATGGCTGGTGGACAGAGCGGCAGAGCTTATTGAACATGCCAAGAGAAATCATAAGCTTTCTGATGAGAAATTGGCGCTACCTGTATGTTACCACTGGCTGATGGCTGCTATGGTTACCAATGAGCCGGAAATGTGGCGACAGGCGGCGGATAAGGTTGAGGCAATATATAAGCGTAATCGTAAAGATTGGCAGATAGGTATCATCGCACTCAGACTTCCTACCAGCTACAATTCAAGCGTGGGCTCAAGATGGAATTTGCTGGAGTATTTGTTCAATCAGGGAAACTGCACCAGCCCTGTACTCTATGCGGATGCCATTGAATTAATAAATGAAAATTCCACCGTAATCAGACAGGTGGATCGATTTGCGCTCCAGGTTATCAGCTGTGGAGCAAGATATGATGCCTTCAATCCTTCTGCTTTGGAACAGATTATTTTCCTGGCCGGCAGAGTGAGAGATTACAGTAAGGTATTTTTGAAGGCCTTAATCAGTCTGTATGACAAGCATGAGGACAAGAGAATTCTTCAGGAGATTTGTGCTCAGTTAATCAAGGGTCAGCGTCAGGACGAGAAGGCGTTCTACTGGTATGCAAAAGCAATAGAAGCAGATATCAGACTTACCAATTTGTATGAATATTATGTTTTCTCAATCGATACTGAGAAGGCGGTTGAAATTCCCAGAACTGTTCTTTTGTATTTCTCATATCAGAACAGCCTGGATTATGAGAGGATGGCATACATATATCACTATATGATTGCCGTAAGAGAGCATTATCCCGATATATTTGAGAATAACATCAAAAATATAGAGGAATTTGCAAATAATCAGATGCGTAAGCATCGTATTAATAAGGATTTGTCAGTGATTTATGAATGCTTCTTAAATCCTGAGAGTATCGACGGTCAGGTGGCTGAAGGTATGAGTGATATTTTGTTCTCTCACTGGGTGACCTGCCGAAACAAAAACTGTAATAAGGCATATGTATACCAGAAGGGCTGTGCTCAGCCTTGGGAATACAGTCTCAAGGACGGTTGCGGATATGTATCAATTTACGGTAACGGTTATTCGATAGCATTTGGAGACAGCAATGGTAATTTGTACCTGAACTCTGCTGAATACACTATTGAGAAGATGATGAATTCCGGAAAATATATGTCTGTAGTTTCGGAATATGTCTGGGATAATACCAGATTAAATATTTTCCTGATCGGTGTGGGGCAGGTAAGCTCGGTATCAGTTACGGCAGAAAATATACGCAGATTTGTACAGCTTGCGGAATCACCGGAGGTTGACCCCTGTATCAGACTTGAAATGCTTCTTAAGGCTATGGATTATTTCCTGCTGCATGAGGATTTTAAGGAGCTGGACAGATGCCTTAATGCCATTGATTTGGACAGATTAAGTCCGAGCCAGAGGAAACAGGTATTTGATTATCTGATGGTACTGGGACGTTATGATACTATTCTTGATTGGCTCAGAAAATACGGACCGTATTTTACAACCCCTGAGAATATCAAAAAGTATCTGGAAAAGGTTATTACACCACGCGCCGATAAAAAGGAATACAGACCTGAAGAGGCAATTACCGATGCGGCAATTTATGCCTTCCGCGATGGACATGCAGGTTGTGTGATTACCGATTATTTGAGCCGTAATTACAAGGGTATGTCTTCCGAACTCAGGGATATTTGGAAGGCAATGGTCAATTACGGGCTTCCCGGAAATGAGCTTGAACAAAAGCTTCTTATTCAGCTGCTCTTTACCGGAACTTACCTTCCTGAAAAATATGAGATTGTCACAAAGTATATTACCGAGAATCCGGATACCAGACTTACGAGAGCTCTTATTGCGCAGGGCGCATATGAGTATTTCTCCGGCAAGGGAAAAGCTGATGACTGCCTGATGGAGATAATATCGCAATATGCGGCACCGGGTGCGAAGCTTCCTAAGGCAATTCAGCTGGCTTTCCTTAAATACTATGCGACCAATCCGGAAAAAATGAATGACCATATTCGCAAGCAGGTACTTGTTTTCTTAAAGCAACAGATAGAAGAAAGAATTTACCTCGGATTTTTCAGAGATTTCCTCAAGCCCGGAATCTTTACCGATGATGAGCAGCACAAGAAGCTTACAGATATTCTTGAGGTTTTGTCGGATAGAACTATTATTGATTACAAGGCCAAGCCGGGTAAGGTCGCAAGAATTAATTATATGCTTACTCAGGGTGATGAGGAGCAGGGCGAATATTCAAGCGAGTATATGCGTGACGTATGCGGCGGAGTATGCTTCAAGGATTTTGTAGTATTTTTCGGCGAGAGTCTTCAGTATTACATTACTGAGGAGGATGGCGACGAAGCAAAGCTTTCTGAAAGCGGAACAATACAAAATAACGACGCCGGAGTCAATAACGGTGAAAGTCGTTTTGATATGATTAATAACCTTTTGGTATGTGAGACAATGAAGGATTATTCAAGGTTTGATAATCTTTTGGAGGATTACAGCCGACAGGAGTTTATGAACAGCGAACTGTTCAAATTGCTGTAGAAACAACTAGCGATTTACTTTGATGCAGAACCATTGGACGGTTCTCATTGTGCAGAGCCACCGGATCTGTGAAACGGACGGTGAATAATCGAGGACGGAACAGATAATGATTAAATTGCCCGGAGTGCTTACGAGCAACAGCAACAACAAAATATATGTAGGCTTCAATCTGGGCGAGAGATTTTGTCAGATAAGCTATTGCACCAATGACGGAAGAGTGGACACCATTTCTGCGATTGCAGGAGGCGAGGAGTACAATATTCCCACTGTTTTGTGCAAGCGCGAGGGAGTTAATCAGTGGTTCTACGGACGCGAGGCTGTCAAGTACGCGGCAGAGAACGACGGAGTACTGATAGATAATTTGCTCGGTAAGGCACTTGACGGTGAACCGGTGCTTATCGAGGGCGTAAACTATCAACCTATTTCACTGCTGTCTCTTTTTATAAAAAGATGTATGTCCTTGGTTCAGGCTGCTTCGAATGACAAGCTTCAAGGGGTGCTTTTCACAGCCGATTATATGGACTATGACCATATGGAAATACTTCGTGAGGCAGTAGGAGCGCTGAAGCTCAAGGCGGAGAAGATATATTTCCAAAGTCATATGGAAAGCTTTTATCACTATATGATTCATCAGCCGAACGAGTTATGGCAGGCCGGCTGTATTCTGTTTGAATACGAGACCGATGAGATAAAGGTTTACAGAATGGTTTCTAATTTGCACACAGATCCTGTGGTCGTGTACATTGAGGATTCGGCCTTCCCGATGCCTGACGGCAGCAGAACCAATGAACCTGATATGGAGTATGAGCTGCTCCAGATGGACAAGACCTTTACCAATATAGCCAGGGATGCCTGTGAGACAGAAAAGACCTACAGTGTATTCTTGATCGGCTCGTCCTTCTCTGATAATTGGATGAAGGAATCAAAAAAGTATTTGTGCGGAAAGTACAGGGTATTCCAGGGAAGCAATCTCTACAGTAAGGGAGCCTGCTTCGGATTGATAGACAGAATGCTGGATTTGCAGGTCGGTAAGGATAATATTTTCCTTGGCAACGACAAGCTGACTGCCAATATCGGTATGAATATATTAAGACAGGGCGATCTAAAGTACTTTGCCCTGCTGGATGCAGGTGTCAACTGGTTTGATGCGGATGCTGCCTTTGATTTTTATATACAGGATACCAACGTGATTGAGGTGAGAGTTTGTTCACTGATTGGCGGAGGAGATTTTACCGCAAGCATTTCGCTGGATGAGTTTTCAGGAAAGCTGTCACGAATGCATGCGCATCTGTATCTTGAGAATGTTAAAAGCCTCGTGGTTGAAATAGAGGATTTAGGTCTGGGAGAATTCAGAGCTTCCAGCAATAAGGTGTGGCGAGAGTCCATCGCTTTGTATTAGAGAACGGTTATTTGATGATTTGGAGAATGTGAAATGCGCGTTTGTATCAGTATCGGAAATTACGCGACAAATCCATATACTATTCCCGGACTGGAGATTTCAGTGTATTGCATAGAAGAGCTTTGCTATTTGCTCGGAGAGAATGCGGTACTTTTAGACCAGACTATTATGCGCCGTGAGCTTGTCGAGTGGATTGAGAGAGATTGCGGGCTGGTGGATCTGGCGAGAGAACTGTATCCAATGGTGCAAAGAGCCGGCTCTCTCAGCAGCTTTGTATGCCTTATTCTTGAATATACCGGGCTTCATGACGGACTTTACATCGAGAATGTCAGACGCACTCTCAAGAGGGGCGCAGGTCTTTCGGCAATTGAGCGACATAAAAAACAGATTGACTATCTTGTTGAAAAGAAGCGCTATGCATCTGCAATCCGAGGCTACAGAAATCTGATTGAAAAATGGGACAGCGTGAGCAAGGATCATTCATCTGTGCTCCCGGGTCTTAATGTCTTATCTGCAATTCATCACAATCTCGGTGTTGCTTATGCCGGTCTGATGCTTTATGAGCGCGCGGCATCTGCTTTTGAGGATGCCTATAAGCTTGATGGTGACAGAAAGCATTTTTCGGCTTACCTTGCAGCCAAGAGAATGGGGATGAGTGAGAGCGAATATATAGCTTTTGTAGGAGATGCGGGCAGTAACGGTAATGCGGGTACTGCTGCAGAGCTTCAGGAGCTTGAGACTAATCTTCAGAGGCTGCATCGCGATTGGTATGCGCAGGGGGATGCGCACAGACTCAGTCTTCGTAAGAATATGAGAAACAACGGAACACCTGAGGAAGTCAAAGCATACGAGGAAGAGAATGAGAGAATTCTTAAGGCCTTGAAGGACAGCTACAGGGAAAACGTAAGTGTTTTTGAGCAGGGATAATGAATTTTTTTAAGAAGCTATTTTCGAGAAAAAAGAATATAGAGAGCAATGAAATTCCGGAGGAGAGCGTAAAGCATCGCGGAGACGTGAATTTTAACGACCCTGAGCAGAGAAGCCGCTATATAATGGACTGTCTCGAGCAGATGGAAATCGGTACCAGAGAGGTGGAGATACTTACCGGAGAGTACCAGCTTGTTACGGAATATCTGACGGACACGGAGGAGATAGATGCTCTTCCCGATGAGCAACACGCTCGTCTTGAGGAGGTTGCGAGTCAGCTGGCAGGCTATGAGAGCGAAATCAGACACTATCGCGATAAAAAGAATCGCATGAGTGATATTGATTATTACACTCTCAGAAGTCATGAGGGCGAGGTTGAAGAGGGCATCAGGAAGCTCCGTGAAGGAGAAAAGTATGCCGTCAAAATCAAGAAGGATTTGCGACGACTCGACGGAGAACGACAGGCCAATGAATTCCGCAGGCAGGAGCTTAAGAAGGCCAAGGCCAATTACAAGGGTATGGTGGGTATTTTTGTAGTGGCATATATTTTCTGTATGCTGTTATTGCTCTTTTTGCAGTATGTTGTCGGTATGTCGGTATTTATCGGGTATATACTGGCCACGGCAGTTATGGCAATTGCCTGTGCGGTTTCAGCCATCAGATACATTGATTCCGACAAGGAGCAGAGCGGCGCTCAGAATACCATCAATAAGCTGATTAAACTTCAGAATACCGTAAAAATCAGATATGTAAACAACCGTAAGCTTTTGGAATATATGTACTTAAAGTATCATGTTGAAAGCGCTGAGAAGCTTGAAAAGCTTTGGAAGCTTTATCAACAGGAAAAGGAAGAACGCAGACAGTTTATCGAGGCTGAAGCGAGAAATGAGTATTGCACCAAGCAGCTGATTTCAATGCTTACCTCATTTAGAATCAAATATCCCGACAGATGGATTTTCCAGACCTCTGCAATTGTGGATAAGCGAGAGATGGTTGAGGTTAGGCATGAACTGATTCTCAGAAGACAGGCTATACGCGAGCAGATGGAGCACAATAAAAAGCTTGCGGATGATGCAAGGGATGAAATTGCTGAGGTTTCGCAGGAATATCCGGAGTACGCCAAGGAAATTCTGGATATGGTCGACAGTACAAAAAGGGCTGCAGACTAACGGAATGAATAAAAAAAACTTACATTCACGCTGAAATATAAGCATATCTGCGATTTTATAATTCATATTATTATGATATTTTAGTTAATGTGGGATTTTCATTGAGTTAATCCTCGACATTCAAAGCATTGAAAAATGCATTTGAAATACAATTAAACAACACAACGCTATGGAGGTTATGTGATGAGCACTGCTGAAATTAAGCCTATCAAAGAAGGCAAGGTAAGAGAAATTTACGATAATGGTGATACCCTTATTATGGTAGCAACAGACCGTATCAGCTGCTTTGATGTTATTCTCAA
>JAKSRU010000119.1 GCA_024403475.1 Lachnospiraceae bacterium
GCATGTTTGATTGGAAGTTTGTAGGACTTTCACACAATACTGTTCGTGGTGCTGCCGGCGGAGCTGTACTTTGCGCAGAGCTTCTTAAGGCTCAGGGCTACATCACCAAGAAGTAATTTATAACATATACTTACCCGGGGAGGGTTAAGCATGAATGATACAAGTTACCAGATTGAATATCTGAAGGCAATGAACAGAAAACTCGGAGACCAGGAACGAATATATAAGCTCTTGGTTCAGCATTCTGACCATGCCTATATTTATTATTCTTTTGTAACTGATGAAATTCATACGCTTGGCCTTTTCCGGGATTTTTTTGACTTTGAAATCAATAATTCTGAAGAGATTATGCTTTTATCAGATATTATTGATAGAGATTATACTGATGTATTGATTGAATGCCTGTATCCTGAGCGCATTGGATGTGATAATCGTACAGGCGAGGTTTATGATTATCACAAGCAAAGATGGCTATTGATTGAGACATCGCTTCTAAAGGACAATAATGGTCAGTATACTGAAAAGATAATTAAAATATCAGATATTACTGAAGAACATAATAAAAAGAATGAAATTGTTAATTTGGCTTATTGTGATTCTTTGACCGGCTTATATAACAGATCATACTTTATAAGTCGATTGACAGAAATGATTTCCAAAGCTAAGGAAAAGAATGATAGAATTGCGCTTATCAGCATTGATATCGATGAATTTAAGCGTGTAAATGACGGATTGGGAATGAATATTGGTGATGAATTACTCATTAAGTTCGGTTCCTTCCTGAAAGAACTTGAAAACGACAGAGTGATGATAAGTCATCTCTCTAATGATATATTTACAATTGCAATTTATAATCCGGTTGGTGATTATTCTGTTGATAAATTCAGAGCATTAATACTTAAAAAGCTTGAAACACCCTTTATGATTAGCAATAGACAGGAGGTAAGCATATCGGTAAGTATGAGTGCTGCTGTATATCCTGAAGATGCTGATTCTGCACTTGATCTTATCAGTTGTACTGATATTGTAATGTATAAGTGCAAGGCACTCGGCAAGGGACAGTTTAAATATTTTGACAATACAATACTTAATGAATTCCTTGATAATATTGCATTAGAAAAGGATTTGAATAAGGCTGTTTTGAATAATAGCTTTATAGTACATTTTCAGCCTCAGTACCATTCTGACAGCAAGCGACTTCGCGGAATGGAAGCACTTGTTCGTTGGAAGGATGATGACAAAGGTATCATTCCGCCATCAGTGTTTATTCCTCTGGCAGAAAAAACCGGTTGTATTATACCGATAGGCAAATTTGTTCTTGAAGAAAGTATTAAACAATATGCTAAGTGGAAAAAAGAATATAATGCAGATTTTGTTATTTCGATTAATATTTCCGCTCTGCAGTATAAAAAAGATGATTTCGTTAAGTCTGTTATTGAGGTGATTGAAAAATATAAGGTAGAGCCTAAAAATGTAGAGCTTGAGATTACTGAAAGTATTCTGATTGATGATTTTGAAGCTGTTACCAATAAACTGAATGAACTCCGTAAATACGGAGTAAAGATTTCACTCGATGATTTTGGTACCGGATATTCGTCTTTGTCGTATCTGAAAAAATTTCCGATTGATACGTTGAAAATTGATAAAAGTTTTATCGATACATTATTGGTAGATAATCCTACAAGAATCATCACTGAATCTATACTTGATATGTCACATCATATGGGCTTTGAGTCAATTGCAGAAGGTGTTGAAAGTGAGGAACAGTACAATTATTTGAATGATGTCGGATGTGATGTTATTCAGGGCTATTATTTTGGAAAACCTCATCCTGCAGAGGAACTGGAGTCCATCCTCGGCGAAATATAATAAAAAGAGTGTATCTGCATAGCATTTGTAATATAATGTTATGCAGTTACTTTTTTAGAGAAAGAATATAAAAAAATTGGCAAAACGATTATTTATTGCAGAGAAGCCTAGCGTGGCAAGGCAGTTCTCTGATGCATTAAAAGAGAATATGAAACAGGGTGACGGATTTCTTGAAAGTGAGAATTCTGTTGTGACCTGGTGCGTCGGTCATCTTGTATCTATGAGCTATCCGGATAAATATGATCCGGCATTGGAACGCTGGAGCCTTGATACAATTCCGTTTATTCCTGAGGAATACAAGTATGAAGTTATCGGCAATGTGAGCAAGCAGTTTAATATTGTAAAAAGACTGCTCAATCGAGAGGATGTAGACTGCATCTATATTTGTACCGACTCAGGACGAGAAGGAGAATACATTTACAGATTAGTAGATGCAATGGCCGGAGTACACGATAAGCAAAGAAAACGTGTATGGATTGATTCTCAGACGGATGAAGAAATATTAAGAGGTATCAAAGAAGCAAAAGACTGGTCAGAATATGATGCTTTAAGTGATGCGGCTTATCTTAGAGCCAAGGAAGATTACCTTATGGGTATTAATTTTTCCAGGGCGCTTACTCTTAAATACAGCTATAGTATCAAGCAGTATTTGAAACTTGATAAATGTGTTCTTGCTGTCGGTCGTGTAATGACATGCGTTCTTGGTATTGTGGTATCAAGAGAACGAGAGATACGCGCTTTTGATAAAACTCCCTTTTACAGAATAATAGGGCAATTTGAACTTAACGGTCATAGCTTTGAGGGAGAATGGAAGGCTGTAGAAGGCTCGCATTATTTTGAATCACCGAAGTTGTATAAAGAAAACGGCTTCAAAAAGCGTGAGGATGCCGAAGCTCTCATTAATGCTTTTAAAACACCTGCTACCAATCCGGAAACAGGATTGCTTGAACAAAGACCTTGTGTTCTTGATTCAATAGAAAAAAAGAAGGAAACTAAAAATCCTCCTTTGTTATACAATCTTGCTGAACTTCAAAATGACTGCTCTAAATATTTTAAGATCAGTCCTAATGATACATTAGCGATAGCCCAGGAATTATATGAGAAAAAGTTGACTACATATCCTCGAACTGATGCACGTGTTCTTTCTACAGCAGTTGCTAAAGAGATTTATAAAAATATCAATGGCTTAAAAGGATACGGATTATGTGCCCCTTATGCAAATGAGATTTTGGAAAAGGGTATGTATAAGGGCATAGAAAAATCCAGATATGTAAACGACAAGCAGATAACTGACCACTATGCAATCATTCCTACCGGTCAAGGCTTAGGAGCTTTAGGTTCATTAAATCCTACTGCTGTTAAAGTGTATGAAATGATTGTCAGAAGACTGCTTTCTATATTTTATCCCGCGGCTGTTTATCAGAAGATTTCTATCACAACAAAACTTGCCGGTGAAAAGTTTTTCTCTAATTTCAAAGTGCTTGAAACCGAAGGCTATCTGAAGGTTGCAGAGTATAGTTTTAAGAAAGATAAATCTGCTGAAAAGTCTGCTGATAAGGTTCAGGGAAAAGATACTGAAAAAGAAACTGATAAGGAAAGTGAAAAAGAAAGCGATAAAGAAGGCGAAGAAGATGTGAGCGCTGATTCAGGCCTGTTTGATGAGCTGAAAAGTGCAAAAGCCGGAACTTTAATTAAAGCTAACGACTTTATTCTCAAGGAAGGAGAAACATCACCTCCTAAGAGATATACCTCGGGTTCTATGATTCTTACCATGGAAAATGCCGGTCAGTTCATAGAGGATGAGGAATTACGAAGTCAGATTAAAGGAAGCGGTATCGGAACCAGTGCAACAAGAGCGGGTATAATCGATAAGCTTGATAAGATTGGATATATTAAGCTTAATAAAAAAACTCAGATTCTTACGCCGACCTTGCTCGGAGAGATAGTATATGATGTTGTAGATAATTCAATCAAGTCATTGCTTAATCCATCTCTAACGGCAAGCTGGGAAAAAGGCTTAACAATGGTGGCTGACAAGGAAATTTCGGATGATGAATATATGAAAAAGCTGTCGGATTATATTACCAAATGGACAAATCAGGTTAAGCAGTTAAGAAATCAAAATGCCATGTACCGATACTATGATATATCAAAGGCGTTTTATAAAAAATAATTATGCAAGATGCGGAGATTATGATGGATAATATTACAATCAAAGATTTATATAATCTTAATGAAACTGTAGCAGCCGATATTTTTGAAGGTAAAACCTATCCCTGGGAGGTGTTGCCCGAGATAAAAGACTTTATTATTAAGCTGGGAAATTCTTTGGATCCTGAAATATATGAAAAAAAGGCTGAAGATATATGGGTGGCAAAATCAGCAAAAATAGCACCTACTGCATGCCTTAATGGTCCGCTAATCATTGATGAGGAGGCTGAGATTCGTCATTGTGCCTTCATCAGAGGTTCTGCAATTGTCGGAAAGGGAGCTGTTGTAGGTAATTCTACCGAACTTAAGAATGTAATTCTGTTTAATAAGGTACAGGTGCCTCATTACAATTATGTTGGTGACAGTATTTTGGGATATAAATCTCATATGGGAGCCGGTTCAATTACCTCAAATGTTAAGAGCGATAAAAAGCTTGTAATTGTAAAGGGTGAAAATAAATACGAAACCGGTCTTAAGAAATTCGGTGCTATGCTTGGAGATAATGTTGAGGTTGGCTGTGGAAGTATTTTGAATCCCGGATCGGTTATAGGAAGAAATGTAAACATTTATCCTTTATCAAGTGTAAGAGGCGTAGTTCCATCAGATTCGATTTATAAAAAAGCATCTGAGGTAGTGGCAAAGACAGAAGATTGACTTGAAATTGATGTATTTTAATGTAAATAATTACATTTTGTTGACTTATTAATACATTCGATGTAATATCATCATTTGTATAAACACTTTTACAGTTGAAAGTGTTAAAATCCGCTTTTGCGGAAAAGGAGGAAAATTATGAAAAAGAAGATTATGTCTGCAGTACTTTGTGCTGCACTCGCAGCAGCTACTCTTATGGGCTGTGGCGAAACTACCGAAAACAACAATAATAGCGGTAACACTAACGGAAACACTACTTCCGGTTCTACCACTAACGAAGATGCCAGCTACAACATCGGTATCTGTCAGCTCATCGAGCATCCCGCTCTTGATGCTGCAACTCTTGGTTTCCAGGATGCACTCAAGGATAAGCTTGGTGACAAGGTTACTTTTGATGTTCAGGATGCTCAGGGTGAGCAGACCACCGCTGCTACAATCGTAAACGGATTCGTAAGCAGCAACTATGATTTAATCCTTGCTAATGCTACCACTCCTCTTCAGTGTGCAGCAGCTGCAACCACCAAGATTCCTGTACTTGGAACTTCGGTTACCGATTATGCAACCGCTCTTGAGATTGCTGATTGGAACGGAGCAACCGGAAGAAATATTTCAGGAACCTCAGATCTTGCTCCTATTGACGAGCAGGAGAATATGCTTGTAGAGCTCTTCCCTGATGCACAGAAGGTTGGCCTTCTTTACTGCACAGCAGAGGCAAACTCTGTATATCAGATCAAGCTCTTCGAGGCAGCTCTTGATGCTGACGGAATTGCATACCAGGAGTATGGTATTGCTGATTCTAACGAGGTTCAGGCTGTAGTTTCTACTGCAGCAAGTGAGTGTGATGTACTTTACATTCCTACTGATAATACTCTTGCAAACTGCACTGAAACCGTATACAACATCGTTGTTCCCGCCGGTGTTCCTGTAATCGCCGGTGAGGAAGGCATTTGCTCAGGCTGCGGTGTAGCTACACTTTCTATCAGCTACTATGATCTCGGATATCAGACCGGTCTCATGGCTTATGAAATCCTTGTTAACGGTGCTGATGTTACTACCATGAATGTACAGTATGCTTCAGAGGTTACCAAGGAGTACAATGCTGAGATTTGTGATAAGCTTGGCGTAACTATTCCTGATACCTATAAGGCAATCGAGCAGTAATAGTTTTACACATTATATTGAGCAGGAATATTAAATATATTCCTGCTCTTTTTTATTTTTTTGATGAAAAAGAATTGAAAATATGCGATAATGTATAAAGTTTGTGATTTTATTAACTTGGAGGTACAAAATGCTTTCTTATTTTGCATCATTAAATCCACTTACACTTTTAAACTCACTTCCCGGAGCTATTGCTCAGGGTATGGTGTGGGGCGTAATGGCACTGGGTGTATATATTACCTTTAGATTGCTTGATTTTGCTGATCTTACAGTTGACGGCTCAATTGCTTTCGGTGCGGCTGTATGTATTATGCTCATCAGAAATGGTGTAAGTCCTATAATTGCAACTTTAGTATCGTTTTTTGCCGGTGCTGCTGCCGGTCTGATTACAGGCTTACTTAACACCTTGCTTGGAATACCGGGTATATTGGCAAGTATTCTTACACAGATAGCATTGTATTCAATTAACTTAAATGTTATGGGCAAATCTAACCAGCCCGTATCTGTAGATAACTATAAGCTGGTTATTTCATTAAGATATGTAACAGAAGATCCTGTTAAGCGTGCTATTTTCTTTGTAGGCTTCACAGTTTTCCTTTTTGCACTTATCGGTATTCTTTATTGGTATTTCGGAACCGAACAGGGTCAGGCAATCAGAGCTACCGGTTGTAATCCCAATATGGCAAGAGCACAGGGTATAAATACTGACTTTATTAAGGTTCTTACACTTATGATTTCTAACGGACTTGTTGGTATTGCAGGCGGACTTTACGGACAGTTCCAGGGTGCTGCCGATGTTGGTATGGGAAGAGGTGCAATTGTAATCGGACTTGCAGCTGTTATTATCGGAGAGGTGCTGTTTGGCAAGTTTGCTGCAAAGCGTAAATTATATCTTGTATGGACACTGCTTTCTGTAGTATTGGGAGCTATCATTTATTATCTTGTATATCAGTTTGTATTATGGCTTAAGATGCCTTCTGAGGATATGAAGCTCTTCTCGGCTATTGTAGTAGCAATATTCCTTGCTGTACCTTATTTAAGAGATAAGGCTATTCAGAAGAAGGGAGTGGCAAAATAATGAGTAATTCAAAGAATAACGACCTTGCTAATGATTATGTTCTTGAAATTCAGGATGTTCATAAGGTATTTAATAAAGGAACTATTAATGAGAAAATCGCACTTAACGGATTAAATCTTAAGCTCAACAAGGGTGATTTTGTTACCATAATCGGTGGTAATGGTGCAGGCAAATCTACCAGCCTTAATGCTATTGCAGGTGTTTGGCCTGTTGATAAGGGTAGAATATTGATTAATGGTGAAGATATTACTGCTTTACCCGAGCACAAAAGAGCTAAATATCTCGGACGTGTTTTCCAGGATCCCATGACCGGAACCGCAGCAACAATGTCAATTGAAGAAAATATGGCTTTGGCAGCCAGAAGAGGCGAGCATAGAACCTTACTCTGGGGAGTCGGAAGAGCTGAAAGAGAAGAATTTAAAGAACAGCTTTCTACACTTGGACTCGGACTTGAAAAAAGAATGACCAGTAAAGTCGGACTTCTTTCAGGCGGACAAAGACAGGCAATCACATTGCTTATGGCCGCAATAAAGAAACCTGATCTGCTTTTACTTGATGAGCATACTGCTGCACTTGATCCTAAGACTGCAGCCAAGGTTTTAGAGATTTCAGAAAAGATTATTATGACAAATAATCTTACAGCTATGATGGTTACTCATAATATGAAGGATGCCATTGTTCACGGAAACAGACTTATTATGATGCACGAAGGTCATATTATTTATGATGTATCCGGTGAAGAGAAAAAAGCTCTTCAGGTTTCCGATCTTCTTCATAAATTTGAAGAGGCTAGCGGTACTGAATTTGCAAATGACCGTATGATGCTTTCTAAATAAAATAATATTTAGAAATTTAATCATTTTAATTCATTTTTCTATAGAATTTTCTCCTGTTTTGTGAGAAAATATCGAACGTAAGTGATATTATTTATCTTTAGATAAGATTTTGATAAGTAATACATAATACCGAAAGGAGATTTTACATGATTTACTCAAAAGAAGTAGAAGAGATGTGCCCCGTACACCAGGGTGTACATCATGGCGCTGCTCCCATTCCTGAAGAGGCAAAATGGGTAAAGG